>NZ_JBFUID010000048.1:0-49454 GCF_056402055.1 Pseudomonas sp. P4_C4
ATGAATTGGTCTGGATATTCATCATCTTCGCCGGTTTCTACCTGCTCACACAGGTTTACCAGGACACCTGCGACTACGTTTTTTCGCCCCGGCAACCCGCCGGCAAGACCATCAAACAGCTGCTGGGCATCGGCAATCCGCGCCTGGAGCAGATCTGCACCGTGTTGTCCGGGGCAGGCCGCGCCATCCTCCTGCTGATCGGCATCATTGCCTTGTTTGTCGGCGGCGTGGGGACGACGCTCGGGCAACTGGTCACCGGCACCGTGGCCATACTCGGCGGCGAAGGGCTGCGCAAACTGAACATCGTCCCGGACAACCTGGTCAATGCCATCCTCGCCCTGGTGATCGGCATCTACCTGATTCGCTCATTACGGCGCTGGCTGGATAACGAGTTCCTGCCGAAAACCGAGATGGACCCGGGCATGTGCGCCTCGCTGAGCACCCTGTTCGCCAACATCGGCTACGTGTCCGTCGTCCYGCTCACGCTGGCGTCGCTGGGGATCAAGTGGACCAACCTGGCCTGGATCGTCAGTGCCCTGTCCGTGGGTATCGGCTTCGGCCTTCAGGAGATCGTGAAGAATTTCATCTCCGGCCTGATCCTGCTGACCGAGCGCCCGGTGAAAGTCGGCGACCTGATCAGTATCAGTGGCGTCGAAGGCGACATTCGCCGAATCAACGTGCGGGCCACGGAAATACAACTGGCCGACCGCTCGATCATGATCGTGCCCAACTCCCACCTGATTTCGCAGAACCTGCGCAACGTCACCCTCGGCGGCAGCGCCCAGGGCGTGGTGATACTCGAACTGATGTTCCCGTTGGATATCGATCCGGAGCTGGTGCAAAACCTGCTGATGGACACCTACACCGAGCATGAATCCATTCTCGATAAACCGGTGCCATTTTTGCGTTTCAGTCAGCTGAAACCTGAAGGCATCACCTTGACCATCACCGGTTATGTCGGCAGCCCACGCACCGTTGGCGCGATCAAAAGCGAGCTGCTGTTCGAGATTCTCAAGCGGCTGGGTGCCGCGGGGATTGAACTGGCGAAACCGCCTGCCGTGTGATGCTCGTTCACACGGCAGACTTGAACGCCTTGTGCGACGACTGCACGGTGCGCTCGACGATTTCCAGCGGTGCGCAGGTTTTTCCCTGCGTACCAGTTGTATTGGCGGTTGTGCCAAATTGATCAATTGATAAGACGATTACGCGTTTGCGCGATCGGCACCTGTACTGGCTAAATACGTGTGACCTTGTCATTACTTTTGAACAGAAGGTGCCGTGAACCCGGGTGCGGCAGCCGCACGGATAAAAGCTTCGTCCAGTGTGCTTGCGTCGTAGCGACTCATGAACTCCTTGCCTGAACTGAACGGTTTAAACTGTTGTTCGCTGATCATGTAGAAGTTATCGCAATTGCTTGCTACCTCCTCAATGTTATGGGATGACACTAGAATCGCCGCTCCTTCATTAGCAGCTCCACGCAAACACTTCCAAATATAATGTCTGAATTCAGGATCAACTCCAGCGGTGGGTTCATCCAGTATCACCAGATCTGCATCGACGGCCAGCAACGATAGAGTAAAGAACCAACGTTTTTCACCGTAACTACACACGGAAGATTTTTTTATCCAGATTTCCTTATATCGCTCAACTATTTCTGGGCTCCACACAGCGAGTTTTTTCAAAGCCTGCTCTTGCGATATTCGGTTCGAAGAGCAAAGCAAAGTTGTCATTTTAAAGATATCGAACATACGCAGCACGGGGGGAGTCATGATTGTCTGCGATAGATAAAGCCGGCTGACAAAACTATTGACAAGCTGTCCTTCACTCGGCTTTTTCAGGCCACACACAATATCGAAAAACGTTGTCTTTCCGGAACCGTTTGGACCTAGTAGACCGGTAATACAGCCTGGAACCACATTGATAGATGCATCATTGAATATTGTTTTTTCAGAAAACCCGAAGCAAAGTGATTTAGCTTTAATAATGCCCATTAATATCGACTCCACACTGGATTTACGCGCATAAATCGTAGCGACAACAAAAAGACCAAAACAAATGAAATTAGAATTCCAAATATCAGAATGGAGTGTTTTTCAAAACCTCCAGTCATAATTTCATTCGCAACATACAGTGGATTAAATACATTGACAAAATCGATTGCRGGGTGCGAGCCGTGAATACTGAGAATACCTGACGCAAGCATCCCAAATGACGTTATTGAGAAAACGGTATTGGCGTTCTGAAAATTTACAGGCAACAAGCTCAACAAAATCCCGAGCACACAAAACAGCACATAGCAGATATAAAACCGAGAAAAAATCAATAAGAGCTCAGCCATATCAAAGTCCCCAAAAGGAAAACAGGTCAACGTATAGAAAGCGGTACAGTAAATCAAAGCAATAAGCGAATAAGCAAAAAACTGTGCMAACATAAATATCAGCCTCGCTTCGAACGCATATACAAACGACCTAATAAATCCGCTTTCCCTTCTACCCACGATATAAAAGGAGAAGCCAAAAAAAGCGACACTTGAAGAAATATAAGAGTAAAACCAGGAAGTGCTTTCTAGATAGCTAATGTCCGAAGGAGAAAATCCTCCCCTGGAGTAAGCCAGCAAATAATAGGTTGCTGCTGGGGAGACAATTATCCAAAAGAGCGCAACAGGTTCTTTTAGCTGCTCTTTCATAAATAACCGCGCAAGTGCGAAAGATCTTGGTATTGTAAAATTTGACATAGGTCACCTTTTCATGGGAATGGAACCATAATTTTTTTCCGCTCAGAAAGTATCTGACTCAAAAATTTTTCAGAGTATTTATTTCGGAAATTTATCCCCCTAGAGTTATTCATATGCAGAAATAAATCGGGAGAAACAAACTTGCAGAAAAAATACAAACCGCTATGCATAGCAAGAGAATTAATATAGAGATAACCATCAATCTGCTGAGACTTTAGCGTAGCCAAAAGACCAGACAAGCTAAAATCAAGCGATGACTCTGATGTGTCGAAGCCACGAGATTTGACAGAAATTATCTCTTTGTATGTTTCATAAGTATTGCAGCTTAAAAAATATTTTAAATACGAATCTTCAACTTCCTCGACATCACTCTCAGTAGCTCGAAACAAATCAATAAATCTGTAGGTTTGCCACAATTCATGGATCGACTTTTCAAGTGCGGCGCTTTGCGTTTCTGCATACGACATACCGGCGCAGTACCTAACATGACGTTTGCTATCCTTTTGACCGTAAACAGCCAGCAAACATGAACCGGGATAATCAGGATCAGATATATCGATGATCGTAATCTCACCTGACTTACATAGTGCGCCGTATAACATACTAACGCGACTTTCGCTCAGGGCCACTTTGATATCAGACTCCGAAATTAATCGAACGCATTCTTTTGTGAGCCAAAATCTTGCTAGAAACTGCCTTTCCAAATATTCCTTTATTGACCCAAATACTGCATCTTCAAATCGATAATGAAAACTACAACCACAGGTATCTCGCAGAGGATATATTGCATTTTCACTTTCGATTTTATGATAATTAAGAGAAATACATGCGGTAGGTATGTGACAACAAGAAAAATCCGATACGCGCAACACCTCCGTCAAATTATATGAATGTTTGGCAAGCTGTGCGGATGTCAAATTACTCTCATTAGTTTGAGAAAAAGCATAGATAAATTTGCTAGCTTCCAATCTCGTCAATGAATGATTGATATCCCCCATTACGTCAGACTTAACCTCCATATAAAAATGTCGTCTTTCAAAGTACTCACCTAGCGCCGCCTTTATAGAAGTTGAACCGTTTCCTATTCCAGACCCTCCGTTTAACCACGGATCTTCCACTTCAACGGAAAATGGAAGAGATAGTAAACAGGCCGGCTGACAAATCAGAGCCCCTGGTAACGATGAGTAGTAACTAGAGTTATATAGGATCACATTGTTCACCAATAAAGTGCACACACATAGGAAAGAAAAGCGTTGGATTAAGACCTATTGCCTTACTCAGCATCGTGTCTGTGTACGCGGACCACAACCTGCATCGCAACCCAAGCTTTTTAGCTTGCAATTCGATGAGCATATAAATTGATCCGACCTCCATTAGCGCAAGTCTGTACCCTCGATACCTGTATTTGAACAGCGTTTTAGGTATGTAGACGGCATAAACTATTGCTATACGCGGTGTACCAATATTTCCTGGAGCAGACAAAATTGCATTTTTAAGGTCATGGATATTTTGTGTATCCTGCATTACTTCAAACCCTCTCGACTGCGGTAGTAAATGCAATATTTTTTCAGGACAGGGCCAACTTTTCTCATCTTCCATGAGAGAACAAACAAACACTTCAACTGGATATAGCGCACCGCCGCTTGGGTATCCACGCTTATAACTATCCTCTCTTAATGAAAGCATAGGGGAGATTAGTTTTTCGACCTTGGAAAAATCTATATTTGCGCTAGAAAAAGCTTCACAAGATTCATTACGACAAACAATCGAATCCCTATTTAATTGAGAGCGAACTGGAAGAACCAAATTAAGATCTGGGTAAAGCCTAAGTTCATTCCCGGTCAATTTGGCAAGCTGCTCATCGCCGACATTGTGGAGACGAGTAGCATGTTTGAACGCGTCGTGAATCGTATAATTTCCCTTTGCATGAAAATCCAGAGTCTCTGCATGAACAGTTGAACTCATAAACTTTAGATAGTAGTCATGGGGTATATATTTCATCCCTGCATCCTCAGGCAGTCGCACATATGCCAGTGAGAAACCGGGACATCTCTCACAAAATTACCATTAAAATCAATGTAAGAGTCTTGAAGTATATTATCTTGATAGCGACATTCGCCATCAAGACTCGCTAGCAACTTTATTTTATTAATAATCGCACCAACAACCAAAGATCGCTGCAGAATATTTAGCGGACTGGTAGGAACTGCTATATGCTTGCTTTTGCAAAACTGCAGGAGCTTTGACCAAGTACTCCTGCTACTGTGATACTCTTCATAGTTTATCAGCCTGTCTATGCTACAAAAATGACATGGATTTCCGACTTTCGGCAAATATGGTTGACTAATGCAGTAAGAATTACCCGTACGATAACAAACACTGATCGCGCTGTCCGGCGCCACACTTACAAGATCGAAGTATATTTTCTTTATAAAATCATAATCATAGTTCATGCAAGCGACAACTATGTAATACTTCTTACCCAAAACAACATCCTTGAGCGATTCTGAGATATTTCTTACTTCCAGCGGAGTATCAATTTCACTTCTCAACAACTCTTCAAAGTCGCTATTTTCACTCCAATCATGGGCCACGATCGTTTTTTCAAAATACACGCCACCAACGTTTTCCCTGATGGAGAGTGTTTTTTCTAAAAACTCATAAGCGGCCTCTGGATTCAAACCATGCTCCGACAAAATTTCATTGAACTCATCCTTTGAAATATTTTTATAGCTCTTTAATTTAGTCAGGGCCGCCAGCAATGGTGGCGAGCTTATCTTCGATACCCCTCTTTTTGAAACCACCAAATTACCAGCAGGAAAATTAAGAATTTCATAACTTTGTATATTGATCATTACGCAGATCCTTTGCATGGCTTTTCTGGCCAAGACCAGAAAAGCCATGTTCGATGAGTTATCAGTCGTTGTCGGAGGATACTTGGGTAGTTACAGCATTCCCGCCGCTACCACCGCTACCGCCACTTCCACCTTTACAACCTCCCCCACCCCCACATCCACCACTACCTCCACATCCACCTTGACTACCGGAGCCTCCAGCCATATGTGGACATGAGCCGTATTCAAACTCATCGCCAAAATAAAGAACGTCTCCAAAATTTTCGCTATTCATCAGTGATTACTCGCAGTTAGAGGAAGCGCCACCAGAATTAGTGACACCTCTATATTTAGTAATTTTCAGAACTTGGCGCAAGAGGTCATTTTTTTTGATGTAGGAACTTTCACTCAATATTTCAGGAAGATTCGCGCAAGATATCCGGTTCGCTTTTCGTTTACTTCAAGTTTAAAAAATCGCATCACATTCACAGATATCCATAAGCATTTAAAAACCCACATCAAAATTGACTCCAAACTGAAACAGCCCGAATAGCACCGCACTCAGACTTTTGTAGGACGGAGTAAGAAATTTCTTATTTTTTAAAGGTTCTTTTTTTGAACTGGGCTTTTGAATTCAAATAAAGACGACGGACGGTAATCTTGATAGTCGGATGGCATTCGGTGGTGAGGCTGTAGATGGCGACGAAGGTACCCACTACGTTGTTGGCGGTGATGTTTGAGGGAGTGTGCTGCTCAGTTCGTGCAACTGGGAAAAAACGCGCCCGCCCACAGAGTTTCAAACGAGGCATTGATGTAGCACTTACGGTATTCGTCAGGAGAAACACCGAAGCGGACCTTGAACGCTGTAGAGAAATAGCTGGAATCGTTGAAGCCCCAGGCATGACCCTGTGCACACAGTTTACCCTCGCCCTGATCGATCTCATGTTGAGTGCGGAACAACTGAGCCTGGGCCACGTCGACAAAACTCATATTCAGTTCACCGCTGCGGTACTCATCGATAGAGCCCGCAAACCTGCGCTCAAGAACAAGAACGGATGCCACGCCATGCTCAAGTCCCCCTTGCTTCGTCTCTCGGACGATAGACTCGTTGACGGCAAATAAGTAACGTAACCGGCGCTGCTTTCGAACCTGGAAAATCGAAAAGGGAGTTTGCATCGTGACCGAAGAGACAAAAACCAAAGGACCGGCTTCGTACTTCCCGTCAATCGAAAAAAAGTACGGTCAGCCGATCACCCATTGGCTGGATCTGCTTAAAACCGTCAGCGACAAGAAACACATGGAGATGGTGACCTGGCTCAAAGCCGAACACGGCATGGGTCATGGCCACGCCAACGCGTTGGTTGCCTATCATTTGGCAGCCACCAAAAGCGCCTAGCCACGCGCAGTCGGTGGAGCCGGGTAAAAACCGGCTCCACCGTTAACCTTCGGTTGCCCTATCCTTTCATCCAAGCCATCACGCCGGACATCGACCATGTCAGCCCCCGAATCCATCCTCCTCGACAGCTGGCACCACAACGCCCAGGCCTGGATCGACGCCATCCGCAGCGGCACCATCGAAAGCCGCCTCAAGGTCACCGACCAGGCCATTCTGCTGGCGGTGCTGGGTCGTCAGCCCGAGCGTGTACTCGACCTGGGTTGCGGCGAAGGCTGGTTGTTGCGCGCGCTGGCTGAACGGGCCATTGACGCGGTGGGTGTGGATGGCGACGTGACGCTGGTGGAGGCGGCGCAAGCGGCGGGTTCGTCGAAGGTGCATGTGGCGAGTTATGAAGCGTTGGCCGAAGCGAAAGTCGACATCGGCCGCGACTACGACCTGATCTGCGCCAATTTTGCCCTGCTGCATCAGGACATCATCCCTCTGCTCGCCGCCATGAACGTCCTGCTCGCTCCTGGCGGTGCACTGGTGATCCAGACGTTGCATCCATGGGCAGCTGCGGCGGGCGACTATCAGGATGGCTGGCGGGAAGAGACCTTCGCCGGGTTCAAGGGGCAGTGGCAGCCCATGCCGTGGTATTTCCGCACCCTGTCCAGCTGGCTCAATGCGCTGGACATGGCGGGTTTTGCGCTAGCCGGCTTGCAGGAGCCGCAGCACCCGCAAAGCCCTGTGCCGCAGTCGTTGCTGTTGGTGGCCGAGCCGCGGCGGTGATTGGCTTTCAATGCCTGCATACAGGTGCTGACTGTCATGCAATTCCTGTAGAAGCGGCGGCTGTACGCAAAATCTGCGAACCACCCAAATCACTGTGGGAGCGACGGTGCGGCGATCCGACTTGCTCGCGATAGCGGTCTGGTAGTCACTTCGTCGGTGGCTGTCACGCCGCCATCGCGAGCAAGCTCGCTCCCACAGGTTTCAGTGCCACCCCCACTAAAGCGTCAGGCCCACTCTTTACGCAGCTGGCGCGCCGCATTGACCATGTGCACCAGCGCCGCTTCGGTTTCCGGCCAGCCGCGGGTCTTCAGGCCGCAGTCCGGGTTGACCCACAGGCGGTCGGCGGGAATACGCTTGGCGGCCTTGCGCAGCAGGTTGGCCATTTCCGCGGAGTCCGGCACCCGTGGCGAGTGGATGTCATACACGCCCGGGCCGATTTCGTTGGGGTAAGCGAAGGCTTCGAACGCATCCAGCAGTTCCATGTCCGAGCGCGAGGTTTCGATGGTGATCACGTCGGCATCCATGGCGGCGATGGACTCGATCACATCATTGAATTCGCTGTAGCACATGTGGGTGTGGATCTGGGTTTCGTCACGCACGCCGCAGGCGCACAGGCGGAACACTTCGGTCGCCCAGTCCAGGTAGTGCTGCCACTGCGCCCGGCGCAACGGCAAGCCTTCGCGGAACGCGGCTTCGTCGATCTGCACGATCTTGATCCCGGCGGCTTCCAGGTCCACCACTTCGTCGCGAATCGCCAGGGCCAGTTGGCGGGCCTGCACTTCGCGGCTCACGTCTTCGCGCGGGAACGACCACATCAGCATGGTCACAGGACCGGTCAGCATGCCCTTCATCACTTTGTCGGTGAGGCCTTGGGCGTAGCGGATCCACTCCACGGTCATGGCGTTCGGACGGCTCAGGTCGCCGAAGATCACCGCCGGTTTCACACAGCGCGAACCGTAGCTCTGGACCCAACCGAAACGGGTGAACACGTAGCCGTCGAGTTGCTCGGCGAAGTACTCGACCATGTCGTTACGCTCGGCTTCACCGTGCACCAGCACGTCCAGGCCCAGGTGTTCCTGCACTTGCACGGCGTGACGGATCTCGCTGTGCATCGCTTCGGTGTATTCGGCTTCGGTCAGTTTGCCTTGCTTGAACGACTGGCGAGCCAGACGGATCGACGCGGTTTGCGGGAACGAACCGATGGTGGTGGTCGGGAACAGCGGCAGGTTCAAACCGGCGCGTTGCTTCTCGATACGCTGGGCAAACAGCGAATGACGCTGGCTGTCCTTGGCGGTGATCGCGGCAACACGTGCCTGCACGGCCGGTTTGTGGATGCGCGGCGACGCAGCACGGCTGGCCTGCACGGCACGGCTTCGAGTCAGCGCTTCAAGCACCTTCGGCGCTTCAGGTTCATTCACCGCCTGAGCCAGCACCGCAACTTCTTCACACTTCTGCACGGCAAACGCCAGCCAGCTTTTCAGTTCGGCATCGAGCTTGTCTTCACGCCCCAGGTCAACCGGGCTGTGCAGCAGCGAGCAGGATGGCGCGACCCACAGGCGATCACCCAGACGCTCGTGAGCATACTGCAACGTGGCCAGGGCGTTTTCCAGGTCGCAGCGCCAGACGTTGCGGCCGTTGACCACGCCCAGCGACAGCACTTTGTAGGCCGGCAGGCGGTCGAGGATGGTCGGGAACTGCTCAGGTGCGCGCACCAGATCGATGTGCAGACCGTCCACCGGCAGGTTGGCGGCCAGGCCCAGGTTCTCTTCCAGACCGCCGAAGTAAGTGGCGACCAGCTTCTTCAGCGGGTCGCGCTGAATCAGGTTGTAGGCKCGCTCAAAGGCGTTTTTCCAGTCCTGCGGCAAATCGAGGACCAGGATCGGCTCGTCGATTTGTACCCATTCAACGCCTTGTGCCGCGAGGCGCTGGAAGATTTGACCGTACAGTGGCAGCAGACGATCCAGCAGCTCCAGCTTGTCGAATTCGGCGCCCTTGACCTTGCCCAGCCACAGGTAAGTCAACGGGCCGATGATCACCGGCTTGACGTGGTGCCCCAGTGCGCGGGCCTCTTCGACTTCTTCGAACAGCTGATCCCAGCCGAGCTGGAATTGTTGATCGGCGCTGAATTCAGGCACGAGGTAGTGATAGTTGGTGTCGAACCACTTGGTCATTTCCTGGGCATGCGCGCCGCCGCAGCAGCTGTCGCTCACACCGCGCGCCATGCCGAACAGGGTTTGCAGGCTGGCCTTGCCATCGTGCGGGCGGAAGCGCTCAGGGATCACACCGAACATCAGCGAGTGGGTCAGGACCTGGTCGTACCAGGCAAAGTCACCGACCGGCAACAGCTCGATCCCGGCCTTTTTCTGCAAGTCCCAGTGGGTCTTGCGCAGGTCGCGGCCCACGGTGCGCAGACCGGCTTCGTCGAGCTCGCCCTTCCAGAACGCCTCTTGAGCCTTTTTCAGTTCGCGGTCGCGACCAATGCGCGGAAATCCAAGGGAATGGGCCACAGCCATGTCAAATAACTCCAATGCGTTCAATGGGGCCATTGTCGACAGTGCCAGCGAGTGAGACAAACTCATTTTAATCGTGATGATCACAAGTTATTCTCATGATCGATGACAATGCACAGCCTGCGCTGGATGGACACCTGATTTAGCGTGCTCGCCCCAATGTTCAACCTGCATCAGAAACCACTGGCGTGACCGAACCGTGGCGTGTGCGTAAGCCGGGCGTCGATGGCATCATCACCCGCTACGAAGGTTTCGATGCCCACCACCCCCTCTGATCGGCTAAGGAATAGTCCCGATGCGTATCAAGACACTGCCGGCCTGTGCCACGGCGTTCTACCCGAACGCCAAAGCGCAGACCGCCGGGACCAACCCATGACGGCCATTTTTCGGCCGCGTCCGACGTTGATCTTTTTGCTGCTGTTGCTGGTGCTGGTGTTCTGGCTGTCCCTGGCCCTCGGGCCGGTCAGCCTGCCGCTGGGCGATACCTTGCTGGGCGGGATGCGCCTGCTCGGGTTGCCACTTGACGGTGGCGACACGCAGCAGGCGGAGTTGATCCTCGGTCAGATTCGCCTGCCGCGCAGCTTGCTCGGCATCGCCGTGGGTTCGGTACTGGCGTTGTCCGGCGTGGCGATGCAGGGGTTGTTCCGCAACCCCTTGGCCGATCCGGGCCTGGTCGGTGTTTCCGGTGGCGCGGCACTCGGTGCCGCGCTCGCCATCGTCGGCGGCAGCCTGCTCGGCGGCATGCCAGCGGCCATCGAACCTTATCTGCTGTCGGTCAGCGCCTTCGCCGGTGGCTTGATTGTCACGGCGGTGGTGTATCGCTTCGGCCGCCGCAACGGGCAAACCGACGTTGCCACCCTGCTCTTGGCGGGAGTGGCGATGACGGCCATGGCCGGTGCCGGCGTGGGGCTGTTCACCTACCTGGCCGATGACGCGACCTTGCGCACCTTGACGTTCTGGAACCTGGGCAGCCTCAACGGTGCCAGCTACCTGCGCTTGTGGCCGTTGCTGATCGTCACCCTGGGCGTGGCGCTGTGGTTGCCCCGTCGGGCGGCGGCGCTCAATGCCATGCTGCTGGGTGAGTCGGAGGCCCGGCACCTGGGCTTCGACATCGAGCGGATCAAGCTTGAGCTGGTGCTGTGCACGGCGCTCGGCGTCGGCGCGGCAGTCGCCGCGGCAGGCCTGATCGGTTTTATCGGCTTGGTGGTACCGCATCTGATGCGTCTGCTGGTCGGTCCTGATCACCGGGTGTTACTGCCCGCGTCGTTGCTGGCCGGCGCCAGCCTGCTGTTGCTGGCCGACCTGGCCGCACGCCTGCTGTTGGCGCCGGCGGAATTACCCATCGGCATCGTGACGGCACTGATCGGCGCTCCGTTCTTTCTTTATCTGCTGGTACGAGGGCGTTCCTGATGCTGCGGGCAAACAACTTGCTGGTACGTCGTGGCAACCGCACGGTACTGGCGAACATCGATATCGAGTTGCGCCCCGGTGAAGTGCTCGGTGTGCTGGGGCCCAATGGTGCCGGCAAAAGCACCCTGCTCACCGCTTTATGCGGCGAACTGGCGAGCAGCGAAGGCACGGTCAGCCTCGACGAGCGTCCACTCGCCGACTGGCCGGATCAGGAACGGGCCAAACGCCTGGCCGTGCTGCCGCAGAGTTCGAGCCTGAACTTTGCCTTCTCGGTCAATCAAGTCGTGGGCATGGGTCGCTTGCCTCACGCCAGCGGCCGTGTGCGCGATGGCGAAATCGTCGCCGAGGCGCTTTCAGCTGCCGATGCGCTTCATCTGGCCGGACGCAGTTACCTGGCCCTGTCCGGCGGTGAACGCCAGCGCGTGCATCTGGCGCGGGTGCTCGCTCAACTGTGGCCGGGTGCCGAAGGGCAAACCCTGCTGCTCGATGAACCGACGTCGATGCTCGATCCGCTGCACCAGCACACCATTTTGCAAGCCGTGCGTGATTTCGCCGAGCGCGGGGCGGCGGTGCTGGTGATTCTGCACGACCTCAACCTGGCCGCACGTTACTGCGATCAACTACTGTTGTTGCAACAGGGCCTGCCCCACGCCTACGGTCCACCGGCCGAGGTGCTGACCGCCGAAGCGCTGGCGGCGGTCTATGGGTTGGAGGTGCTGATCCACCAGCATCCGGAACGCGGCCATCCGTTGATCATCGCGCGCTGATACCGCCCCCCTCCTCTGTCATCGAGGGGGCACCTGTCCAATAAGGAAAACCGATGCGCTTTGTATTGCTCTGTGCATTCAGCCTGTTGGCTGCCTGCCAAACCCATCAAGTTACACCACTGCCGGCGTCGATCGCCCCGCAAGGGCGTGATCACACTGACTTCGGGGTCATCCGTGAACTCGCCACGGGCCGCACGCTGACGCCGCAAGAACTGGTCCAACGCCTGGCCGCTGCCCCACGTGTTTTGGCCGGAGAGCAGCACGACAACCCGGACCACCACGCCCTGCAACTGTGGTTGCTGCGCGAACTGGCGGCACAACGCGCCCAGGGCAGTCTGCTGATGGAAATGCTCAATCCCGATCAACAGGCCAGGGTCGATGCCGCCCAAGCCGCGACCCGCGCCGGACAGCCACCGGCCGATGCGTTCACGGCGCTGGCCTGGCAGGCCAATTGGGACTGGAGTGTTTATGGCGCACTGGTCACCTACGCGCTGCGACAACCGTATCCGCTGCTGGCGGCGAACCTGGACCGCGCGCAGATCATGCAGATCTACAAACAGCGCCCGGTACTCACGGGGCAAGCGTCCACCACCCAACAGGTGCAGGCGACCTTGCTGGACGACATCCGCGAATCCCATTGTGGTCTGTTGCCCGAAGCACAGATGCCGGCGATGCTCGCGGTGCAGCAACAGCGTGACCGGCACATGGCGGAGCGCCTGATGGCCGCGCCTCTGCCGGCGTTGCTGCTGGCCGGTGCCTTCCACGTGCGCAAGGACCTGGGGGTGCCATTGCACTTGAAAGACCTCGGTGCCGGTGAAGGGAATGCGGTGCTGATCCTGGCCGAAGCGGGCAAGACCGTGACTGCCGAGAGTGCGGATTACGTGTGGTACACCGCCGCACAACCGGAAGAGGATCATTGCGCGCAGCTGCGTCGTTAATCCCCCCTACAAAATCATCAAGCCCCGTTCCGGCGCGACACTATGTCACGCCTCTGTGTCGGTCCAATGGTCGTATCCGCCCCTCCGGCACCGACACAGTTTGTTAACATCCCCACGATTTTTTCGTCTGTACAGTCATCACGCTGTCATTTCAGCCTGTTCAACAGGATGCTTTTTTTCATGAGTACTGTGTATACCCGCCGAACGGTCCTGCAAGGCATGGGCCTGTTGAGCCTGGGCCTGCTCGCCGGTTGCGACGACAGCAGCAAGCTGTCGTTCAAGTACGGCAAAGACCTCAGCGACAAGATCATGGGGCGCAACTTCAAGCTCAAGAACGCTCAGGGCGAAACCCGGATGCTGGGCAGCTATCGCGGCCTGATGCCGATGGTGTTCTTCGGTTTCACCCAGTGCCCGGCCGTGTGCCCGACCACCCTGGCCCGCGCGGCCCAGGCCAAAAAGCTGATGGGTCGCGATGGCGAAAGGCTGCAGGTGATCTTCATCACCCTGGACCCTGAGCGCGACACGCCAGAGATGATCGATAAATACGTAAAAGCCTTCGACCCGAGTTTTGAAGCGCTGTACGGCACCCTGGAAGAAACCGCTGCCACCGCCAAGGAATTTGGCGTGTTTTTTGAAAAAGTCCCGAGCGGCGATACCTATACCCTCTCCCATACCGCGACCAGCTATGTCTTCGACTCCCGGGGCACTCTGCGCCTGGGACTGTCCACGTCCCTGACGGCCCAAGAGTGCGCAGAAGACCTGCTCACCGTGATGGAGGTTTGCTGAAATGAATGCCCCGCAGGCTAAAAACCGTTTCGCACAACGCTGCAAGCAACTGGCGCTGGGCTTGTCCCTGGTCGGCCTGGCCTTTCAGGCGTCGGCACAAACCGAGGTCGAAGACGCCTGGGTCCGCGCCACCGTGGCCGGCCAGCCGTCGAGCGGTGCCTTCATGACCGTCACCGCGAGCAGCGACAGCAAACTGCTGAGCGTGCAAACGCCGGTTGCCGGGCTTGTGCAGATCCATGAAATGAGCATGAAAGACGACGTGATGAAAATGCAGCAGGTGGGCGCCGTCGCACTGCCCGCCGGTAAAGCGGTGAGCTTCGATCCCCACGGCTACCACATCATGCTCATGAACCTGACGGGCCAGATCAAGGAAGGCGACAAGGTGCCGCTGACCCTGACCGTGGAAGACGCCAGGGGTGAGAAAGCGTCGATTCAGGTTGAAGCCGTTGCCAAGGCGATTGGCACTATGGATCACAGCTCGATGATGCATGATCACAGCAAGATGAATTGATTGCTCCGTCAGTTAAAACACAGAACCTGTGGGAGCGAGCTTGCTCGCGATGAGGCCAGCACATTCGACATCGATGTCGCCTGACACTTCGCCATCGTCGGATCGCCGCCCGGAGCAAGCTCGCTCCCACAGGTTTGATCTTCAGTGAATGTGAGTCCCGCGGTCGGCCACAATATTTGTGGGGCGAGCCTTTCAGGTCTTGGCGATAACCCATGTCATTCGCCAAGACCTTTTCACATCAACTCAAACCAGCTTGAGTACGACGTTGATGTTGTTGCGCGTGGCTTTCGAGTACGGGCAGTACTGGTGCCCGGTGTCGACGATTTTCTGCGCGGTTTCGCGATCCAGCCCTGGCAGGCTGACATTGAGCCGCGCCTGGAGCAGGTAGCCGCCTTCATTGGTGCCCAGGTCGACTTCGGCATCGACGGCCACATCCTTGGGCAACGCTACTTTCATTTCCCTGGCCGCAACCTGCATGGCGCCGATAAAACAGGCTGACCATCCGGCAGAGAACAGTTGCTCAGGGTTAGTACCGCCACCGCCCGCACCTGGCGACGACAGCTTCACATCGAGGATTCCGTCGGAGCTGCGGGAGGCGCCGTCACGCCCGCCGGTGGTGTGGGTTTTGGCGGTGTACAACACTTTATCGATCTGGTTCATGGTGACCTCCTGATTAAGTTGTAAAAAACCGGCTTTAACACCCCATCGGATCGCTGGGATGGTCAATCAATATAGACGTCACACGCCCACACCGTGGTCGATCCGACCAGCGCCCGTTTCTTGTTTATTTACGTGCCAACTTGTACCTGACGCAGTCCTCATAAAAGCTCTGCCGTACAGCAGTCGGTTTGAATCGCGACGGACTGTCATAAGTTTGCTCTGTAATGCCAAGTGCCATCATGCGCATCCAGGTTTTGGCGAACTTGTAGACCTGGATTTTCTGGCGCGCAGCATACAAAGAAACGCCTGCAAGCTTGAGTTCCTGTGCCCTTGCAGCGGTGCCCGCACCCCAACTGCACATGTACTGATCATTGCTGGCCAGCTCTTTGGCTTGAGCCGAATTGGCTACACCCGCAACTACCAGCGGGATTAACGCGATCCATATCTTGCGCATCTTGACCTATTTAACTGGCTGAAAATGAACTAATTTTGCTGAGGATTTTTAAACTTGGGGGCCAGCATCGTGCCTTTTCTGCAAATTAAAGCGAAAACGAGATGGGCAATGTCATTTCTTGCGAGTTTTCAATCCTTTGCTATAGCTAAGACTCTCAATCGCCAACTAAGTGAGGCAACGGAATGTCAGTCGCAAAGAAAATGAGTGTGGGGCAACTGACAATGTTGACTGCCGTCAACATGTTGGGCTCCGGCATTGTGCTTCTACCGACGAAACTCGCGGAAGTCGGTGCAATTTCGATCCTCTCCTGGCTGGTGACGGCCACCGGTTCCCTCGCTCTGGCCTACGCGTTTGCGCGATGCGGGATGCTCAGCCGCAAGACCGGCGGCATGGGCGGTTATGCCGAATACACGTTCGGTAAAGCGGGTAACTACATCACCAACTACACCTACGGTCTGTCGCTGTTGATTGCCAACGTGGCGATCAGTATTACTGCGGTTGGTTATATCCAGGTGTTGTTCGGGATAAAACTCGATTCGCTGCAAGTAGGTCTGGCGACTATTGCTCTGTTGTGGATCACCACCTTCGCCAACTTTGGCGGCGCCAGCATTACCGGCCGGATCGGTGCGATCACGGTCTGGGGTGTAATTGCCCCGGTGGTGCTGGTATCCACGGTGGGCTGGTTCTGGTTCGACAGCAGCGTCTACGCCGCAGGCTGGAACCCTCACGACAAAGGCTGGTTCGAAGCGGCAGGCGCCTCGGTGGCGATCACCCTGTGGGCCTTCCTCGGCCTGGAATCGGCTTGCGCCAACACCGACGCGGTGGAAAACCCTGAGCGCAACGTACCGATTGCCGTGCTGGGCGGCACCCTGGGTGCGGCGGTGATCTACATCGTCTCCACCAACGTCATCTTCGGTATCGTCGGCAACGAAGAACTGGTCGCGTCCACCGCACCGTTCGGCCTGGTGTTTGCCAAGATGTTCACCCCAATGGTCGGCGACATCGTGATGGCGGCCATGGTACTCGCCTGCATCGGCTCGCTGCTGGGTTGGCAGTTCACCATCGCCCAGGTGTACAAAAGCTCGGCGGACACCGGTTACTTCCTGTCGATCTTCGCCAAGGCCAACAAAGCGGGAACGCCGATTGTCGGCATGCTGGTACTGCTCGCCGCACAGACCGCGCTGGCCCTGCTCACCATCAGCCCTGACCTGAGCAAGCAGTTCGACACCCTGGTCAATCTCGCGGTGGTGACCAACCTGGTGCCTTACATCCTGTCCATGGCCGCGCTGATGACCATGCAGAAAGTCTCCAACGTGCCGGAAGGCAAGGCACTGGTGACCAACGTCATTGCCCTGATCGCGGCGGCCTACAGCTACCTGGCACTGTACAGCTCCGGTGAGCAGGCCCTGATGCTGGGCGGCGTGGCCACGATCTTCGGTTACACCCTGTTCGGCTTCGTCAACAACCGCCTGATCCGCCTCGAAGCTCTCAACAACAGCGTACCGACGCAAACCGTCAGCGCGCAGCACCTCACTGCCGAGCCAGTGCCGGTGAATAATCTGAATACAGCCACTATGGAGGTTCAAGCATGACGGAATATAAACACTCGCTGGGCATGCTGGCGCTACTGGTCAGCAGTCCGCCGGACAAGCGAACGGTGTTCGGCCGCGCCCTGGACCAACTGGTCCACGACGTAGAGGGACGTGGCGTCAGTGTTCTGGCCTCGGAAAGCCTCACCGATGCCGCCTCGATCCTGCGCTCTGACCCGGCTATTCAATGCGTGCTCATCCGATGGGAAATGGACACCAGCGAAGGCCACGCCGACTGCACCAAATTGCTGGTCAAGCTGCGTGAGCGCAACACCCGGGTGCCGGTGTTCCTGATCAGCGACCGTACCACCGCGTCGACCATTCCGTTATTGGTCATGCAACACGCCGACGACTTCATCTGGCTGCCCGAGGACACCTCCCGTTTCCTCAGCGGGCGCATCCTGGCGGCCATCGAACGCTATCGCCAGGCTGCCCTGCCGCCGATGTTCGGCGCGCTGGTGAAGTTTGCCCGCAACTATGAATACTCGTGGCACACCCCAGGGCATGCCGGTGGCACGGCATTCCTGAAGAGCACCGCAGGCCGGGCCTTCTACGAGTTCTTCGGCGAAAACCTGCTGCGTTCCGACCTGTCGATCTCGGTCGGCGAACTCGGTTCGCTACTCGATCACAGCGGCCCCATCGGCCAGGGCGAACGTTATGCCGCCAAGGTTTTCGGCGCGCACCGCACGTATTACGTGACCAACGGTTCGTCGATGTCCAACCGCGTCATCCTCATGGCCAGCGTCACGCGCAACCAGATCGCCCTGTGCGACCGCAATTGCCACAAGTCCGCCGAGCATGCGATGACTCTGTCCGGGGCGATTCCGACCTACCTGGTGCCGACCCGCAACCGCTACGGCATCATCGGCCCGATCCTGCCGCAGACCCTGAGCGCCGAAGGCGTGAAAGCCGCCATCGCCAACAACCCGCTGGTCAAGGCAGGCATCGACCCGACGCCGGTGCACGCCATTGTCACCAACTCCACCTACGACGGCCTGACCTACAACGTCACCCGCGTCGAAGAGCTGCTGGGCGAAAGTGTCGACCGTCTGCACTTCGACGAAGCCTGGTACGGTTATGCGCGCTTCAACCCGCTGTACAGCGGGCGCCATGCCATGCACGGCAACCCGGCCGATCACGACAAGTCCAAGCCGACCGTGTTCGCCACCCAGTCGACCCACAAATTGCTGGCCGCCCTGTCCCAGGCCTCGATGATCCACGTACGTGACGGGCGTAACCCGATCGAACATGCGCGCTTCAACGAGTCGTACATGATGCACGCCTCGACCTCGCCGAACTACGCGATCATGGCGTCCTGTGACGTCAGCTCGGCAATGATGGAAGCGCCGAGCGGGCAGATCCTCACCAGCGAATCGATTGAAGAAGCGATCAGCTTCCGCCAGGTTCTCTCGCGCATGCACAACGAGATGCTGAGCAAGGATGACTGGTTCTTCACCTGTTGGCAGCCACCGACCGTACAGGTTGGCGCAGCGACCGTGCCGTTCCATGAGGTCGACCCGGCTACGCTTAAAACCGACCCGAACTGCTGGGTCCTGCACCCGAACGCGGTATGGCACGGTTTCGGTGACATCGAAGACGGCTACTGCATGCTCGACCCGATCAAGGTTTCGGTACTTGCCCCGGGCATGGGTGACGACGGCAACCTGCTCACCAATGGCATCCCCGCCTGCGTAGTCACCGCTTACCTGGGTCGTCAGGGTATCGTGGTCGAGAAAACCACCGACTTCACCATCCTGTTCCTGTTCTCCATCGGTATCACCAAAGGCAAATGGGGCACGCTGCTCAATGCCCTGCTCGACTTCAAACGCGATTACGACGACAACGCCGAGCTCGAGCTGTGCCTGCCCGACCTGTACAACGCCAACCAGCACCGCTATGCCGGCATGGGCCTGAAGGATCTGGCCGACGAAATCTTCGCCGCCATGAAGAAACACAAGACCACCGCCAACATGTCCCAGGCCTTCGGCACCCTGCCAAAAGCCGAGTTCAGCCCGGTGGAGGCCTACGAAAAACTGGTGCGCAACGACATCGAACTGGTCACCCTCAACGAAGCCGCCGGGCGTCTTGCCGCGACCGGTATCGTGCCGTATCCACCAGGCATCCCGCTGCTCATGCCAGGCGAGAACGCGGGTCCGGCGGACGGTCCATTGCTGGCGTATCTCAAGGCACTGGAAGCCTTCGACAAATCCTTCCCCGGCTTCACCCATGACACCCACGGGATCGAAGTCGAAGACGGCGTTTATCGGATGCTTGTCTTGAAGTGAGGTAAGCGAGACTCACCGTAAAACCTGTGGGAGCGAGCTTGCTCCGGGCGGCGTTCCGACGATTGCGGACTGACATTCAGCAATGATGTCGGCTGATACTCCGCCATCGCGAGCAAGCTCGCTCCTACATTGCTTTGCATCGCCCCCACAAATCCCTATGGGCAAATTCGATCACAGCGCTCTATGATTGATCCCCATGACCACCACCGCTGCGATCCGCTCACCCTGCCCACCTGGCGCCTGCGACTGCGGGCGTGACCCGTTGCTGGAAACACCGGGGGCGGACCTGCGCATTCTGTTTCTGACCCGCAACGAAGAAAAACGCCTGATCGAACGCCTGGAAAACCTGCAGAGTCTGAGCGATCTTGAGCACGTGCAACGGCGCATGTTCGAACAGTTGGGTCTGCGCGTGGACATCGCCCCCGGCTTCAACGAAGTGCGCACCATGCGCGGCATCGGCATCCGCGTTGGCGAACTGCCGGGGCTGTGCCGCAAGACCCGCGCCAACATCCCCGCCGCTATTCGCCGTGCCATGGAAAAGCGCCCGGAGATTGCCTACGAACTGCTCAATGCCAACGACCTGTTGCGTGACGCCTGATGAAACCTCTTCTCGAATTCCCCCTCACCGACAAGATTCTCACCACGTACGCCCTGGCCATCGGTGCCGACCTGCAGGGCTACCGCAACCACATTTACCGGGTGCTGAATTTCCATGTTGCCCTCAGCGGTGCCGAAGGTTTGCCCTCGGACGCCGTACAGATCGCAGCGGCATTTCATGACCTGGGTATCTGGACCGATGACACCCTCGACTACCTGCCGCCATCCATTGCCCTGGCCACTGAGTACCTCGACAGCCAGCAACGAGCGGAACTGAAGGATGAAGTCAGTGCGTTGATACTTGAGCATCACAAGCTGCGCCGGTATCGCGGCGCTTGTGCCAACAGTGTCGAACCCTTCCGCCAGGCCGATCTGGTGGATGTGTCCCTGGGCCTGGTGCGTTTCGGCTTGCCCCGAAGCTTCATCAAAACCGTGCAGGCGACCTTTCCCGATCACGGTTTTCACTCGATGCTGATGAAGCTTTCAGCCCGGCAATTCATCCGCTCGCCGCTGCGCCCGCTGCCCATGTTTCGCTGGTGAAACAGGCGTCTGTTACCCCCTCGAAAATGCACCGGAACAGGATCAGCGGTCGTACATGAATCGCGAGGCGCTGCTATGCCTTCCATGGGAGATTTTGCCGCAAGCCAGCCAGGACGGAACTGGAAATCCAAGCGTGGCCACGGCCCCGGCGCCAGCCAGGTACGCGCATAAAGACCGGTGCCAATCCGTAACAGGAGGTGGCCGATGTTATTCATCGTCAGTTGGACAATCAGCCCGGACAACCGTGATGCCGCAATCGCACGTTTTCTCAAGACCGGTGGCGCGCCGCCTGCAGGCGTCACCATGCACGGACGCTGGCATGCTGTAGGGAGCTCGGCCGGCTTCGGCATTGCCGAGGCGAGTGATTTGGTGCCGATTCAAAAATGGGTGCTGGAGTGGAACGACCTGATGAGCATGGACGTGCACGCCGCATTGACCGATGAGCAAATCGCACCCTTGCTGGCCGCCACTGCCGCCCGGTAATGACGATCGAGGCGGCGAGTACCGCTCGCCGCCCCGATTTCGCCGGTGTCTTTAACGGGACACTCTTTCGGCGCAATGCGCCTGAATCAATGCTTTCTGACTATCCATTACTGGATATTTCGCAATTCAAACCTACGCTCTTCCCGGGGGTTACGAATTTCAACGACGGTTGGGGGCTCGTCTCGATTTACTCACGCAAGTACGCAGGAGCTCGACATGAATCGGACAACCTTAACCTCGATGTTAGCGGTCCCCCTGTTGCTGTCTGCAATGGCGTTTCCCAGCCTGACCCTGGCCGCCGACAAAGCCCCCAACATCCTGGTGATCATGGGCGACGATATCGGCTGGTCGAATATCGGCGTCTACAACCAGGGCATGATGGCCGGCCGAACGCCCAACCTTGATCAGCTAGCGAACGAAGGCATGCGTTTCACCGACTATTACGCCGAAGCCAGTTGCACCGCCGGCCGCGCCAATTTCATCACCGGCGAACTGCCGATTCGTACGGGCATGACCACTGTCGGCCAGGCCGGCTCGCCCGTGGGTATTCCCGCCGAAGCCGTCACCATCGCGACCGCACTCAAGGCCATGGGTTATGCCACTGGCCAGTTCGGCAAGAACCACTTGGGTGACCTCAACCAGTTCCTGCCCACCGTCCACGGTTTCGATGAATTCTTCGGCTACCTCTATCACCTCGACGCCATGGAAGACCCGGCGCACCCCAATTATCCGAAGGAACTGCTGGACAGCGTCGGCCCACGCAACATGGTCCACAGTTGGGCCTCCACCACCGATGACACGACCGTGATGCCGCGCTGGGGCAAGGTGGGCAAGCAGAAAATCGAAGACGCCGGTACGCTCTATCCGGAGCGGATGAAAACCGTCGACGAGGAGATTCGCGACAAGGCCTTCTCTTTCATCGACAAGGCCAAACAGGACAACAAACCGTTCTTCGTCTGGCTCAACCCGACCCGCATGCACATCGTCACGCACCTGTCCGACAAGTACGAAGCCATGCGCAACTCGCAGAATGGCTGGTCGGAACAGGAAGCCGGCATGGCGCAGCTCGATGACATCGTTGGCGACGTCCTGGCGAAGCTGAAAAAAGACGGTATGGACGACAACACCATCGTAATTTTCACCACCGACAATGGTGCGGAAAACTTCACCTGGCCCGATGGCGGCACGACGCCGTTCGCCATGGGCAAAGGCACGGTCATGGAAGGTGGCTTCCGGGTGCCGGCGATCATCCGCTGGCCGGGCAAGGTGCCGGCCAACCAGATCGGCAACGGCATCATGTCCGGCATGGACTGGTTCCCGACCCTGGTCGCGGCGGCGGGCAACCCGAACATCACGGCGGAACTGCTCAAAGGCAAACAATTGGGCGACACCACCTACAAAGTTCACCTGGACGGCTATGATCAAACTCCAATGATCACCGGAAAAGGTCCGTCGAACCGGCATGAAGTCTTCTACTTCGGAGAAAGCTCCTTGGGTGCAGTGCGCATAGACGACTACAAATATCGCTTCATTGACCAACCGGGTGGCTGGTTGGGGGCTAAAGTTGATGTGGACGTGCCGAACCTGACCAATCTTCGACTCGACCCGTTCGAGCGCATGGGCTGGCCGGAAAATCAGGCCGCGCAGGGTTCACAACAATACTTCGACTGGTTCAAGTTCCAATTCTGGCGTTTCGTGTTCGTCCAGCAGCAGGTGGCCAAACTGGCTGAAACAGCGATCGAGTTCCCGCCGATGCAAAAAGGCGCGAGTTTCAACCTCGACTCGGTTAAAGCCAAGATCGCCAAGGCTCGAGCAGAGATGGCTAAGTAACAGCCGAATCCACGGGTGGCTGGTGCAGTCCACCCGTATTCGAAATGGACAATTGCTGAGGGATTTCAATGCCGACAAAAACCGCTACCCTGCCCGCTTCTGCGCTACTTGCCCTGTGCTGCCAGCAAGCCTGGGCCGGTGGCATCATGCTCTATGAAATCGGCACCGATAACGCCGGCCTGGCCAACGCCGGTGCCGCCGCCCGTGCCCAAGGCCCCTCGACCATAGCCAGTAACCCCGCGGGCATGAGCTACCTGCCGGGCACGCAAATCACCGCCGGCTTGCAGGTTCTGTATGGCGACCTGAGCTTCGACCGCGACTCCGGCACCAACGTCCCGGGCAGCGGCAGTGGCAATGCCCTCGATCCGATTCCCGGTGGCAGCTTCTTCATCAGCCATGAACTGGACGAGCACTGGAGCGTCGGTTTCGGCCAGTACGGTGACTTCGGGTTGGCGGTCAACTACGACAACGATTGGTCCGGCCGTTACTTCGCACAGAACTCCAGCCTGCTCGGCCTGTCGCTGGTACCGAGCGTGGCTTATCGCTTCAACGAGCAGTGGTCGGTCGGCCTGGGCATCAAGGCCATGTACGGCATGTTGAAGGCAGACACCGCTATCGACCGTTCCCCTTTCGGCTTCACTGACCGCTCGGACGGCCAGTACAAATACAAGGACAACGACTGGGGTTATGGCGCCAACGTCGGGGTGATCTACGCCCCGCAACCCGGCACACGCATCGGCCTGACCTACACCAGCCAGGTCGACCTGGACTTCGAGGACCGGCTCGATGTGAAGGGCGACGGACGTCTGCTCGAGCGCGTCAACAACACCAACACCGAACTCGATATGAAGGTACCGCAAACCGTCACCCTGAGTCTGTTCCAGCAACTGGACCGGCAATGGGCGTTGTTGGCCTCGGCCAACTGGCAGGACTGGTCCAAGTTCGGCGACATCGCCGTAGAGGTCGACACCACGGCCCTTGGTGCGCAATCGACAACGGTCGACGCCGGCTTCAAGGACACCTGGCACCTTTCCCTTGGCGCGCAATACCAGGCCACCGAGCAGTGGTTGTGGAACTTCGGCGTGGCCTACGACAGCAGTGCCGTCTCGGACAGCAACCGTAGCGTGGTCGTGCCGATGAGCGAATCCTGGCGCATTGCCACAGGAGCCACCTATGCTCTGAACAAAGACACTGATGTCAACGTCAGCTGGGCCATGGTCTGGATCGGCGACATGCCGGTTGACCAGGCCAAATCCGTATCGGGCAATCAAATTTCCGGTGAATTCGACAATGCCTGGATTCAAGCCTTGACCGGGAATATGACCTGGCGATTCTGATGTTTTGTAAACGAAAGAACGACGATTTCATCCAAGGAGTAAACACCACTATGAATCTGTCCCGAAAACTGCTTGTCGGCGCCGCGCTGGCCAGTCTGTTGCTAGGCGGTTGCACCTCGAAAGTGACTGAGAAGGAGCAATACTCTGGCTTCCTGTCCAACTACAACAACCTGCAGGAAGTCCAAACGCCGAGCGGCGGCACCGCGATGCGCTGGGTCAGCCCTTCGTGGAACCCGAATGCTTATGACACCGTGGTGTTCAACAAGCTGGAGCTGTACCCGGCGCCCAAGCCCAACGAACGGGTCAACCAGCAAACGCTCTCCGACATCCAGAACTACATGACCAGCAAGGCCAAGGCCACCCTGGGTCAGAAATACCGCGTAGTGTCCAACACCTCGTCCGTACCGGCCGGTTCCAGGCCCCTGATCATGCGTGCGGCAATTACCGGGGTGACCGCCGAGAACGAAGGCATGAAGTGGTATGAAGTGGTCCCGGTCGCAGCCGTTGTCGGCGCGACTCAGGCCGCCACCGGTCACCGCGACCAGGACACCACCCTGTTCATCGAAGCCGAGTTCGTCGACGCGAAGAGCAACCAGACCGTGGCCAAAGTGGTGCGCAAAGTGTTTGGCACCGCCCTGGAAAACGAAAGCCAGAAGATTACCGCCAAGGACTTCAAGGCGGCGATCGACAAACTGGGCACCGACTTCCAGGCGTTCCTGAAGTAACACACTCTTGTGGCGAGGGAGCTTGCTCCCTCGCCACCTGGAGTTCCTTCCTGACTCTTGCGGTCACTCCTACATCCCCACGTTTCTGCTGCCGTAGGCAACTTAGACCGCGCCGCCCTTGGCTTGCTGCTCCAGATGCAATTGCAACTGCGGCTCGATCTGCAACGCCGCGGCCAGTTCATCCAGATAGTTGCGCTCGGCGTCCTGCTGGTCGTCCACCAGCATCACGCTGGCCAGATACATCTCCGAGGCCATTCCAGGATCGGTCGCCGACTGCGCCACGTCATTGGGGTCCAGTGGCTTGGCGACTTCATCGTCCAGCCATTGCTGCAATTGAGGATCGTCAGTGTGACGGCCGATCTCGGTGCTGATCATCTGCTTCTCGACGTCGTCGATCCGGCCATCGGCCTTGGCCGCCGCAATCAATGCCCGCAGGATCGCATGGCTGTGCTCCTCGGCTTCCGGGCCGGCGAGCAAGTCCACCGTGCGCGGAGCTTCTTGCGGGGCCGACGCCTGACTGCGCTGCCAGGCCTGGTACGCCTGGAACGCCATCATGCCGAGGGACGCCAGCGCCGCATAATTTGTGCCACCACCGGAGCGGCTTTGTGGCGCGCCACCCATCGGCGAACCGCCGCCGAGCAAACCACCGAGCAAACCGCCCAACCCTGCGCCACCGCCGCCAGCACCGCCGCCACCGCCCAACAACCCGCCGAGCAATCCACCCAGGTCGCCGAGCCCGCCTTGGGCCGCCGCGCCACTGCCACCCTGCTGCGCCATCGAGCCCTGGCCGGCGCGCAATAATTGTTCGAGCAGATCGCTGGTGTTCATGACGCTTGTCCTCTTTGGAAGGGGTTTATCCAGTCAGGCAACGATAGTCCCCGCAGGCGAATGTGCCAGCACCGTTGGGCTGACGCGCCCGTGCTACCGCAGATGGGTCCGGAGTGTTTTTTTGCGGCGCAGCTAAGATTCATAGGTGGTGAACCTTATTCCCGGATACCCGGTCGATACCTGCAACCCGACCCGGTTTGCCACCGCCCCCATACGCGGGGTGACAACTGGCTTGCTTCATTCACTGGAGAACGCCCCCGTGATTTCAACCCTACGAATCGCCAGACTCAAAGCATGGGGCGCCCATGGTTTTACCGCCACTGGCGTGGTCACCGCTTTCCTCGCCACCCTGTCCCTGCTGGATAACCAGCCGACCCATTGCCTGCTGTGGCTGGGCGTCGCCCTGATCGTCGACGGGCTGGACGGTGCACTGGCGCGCAAGGTCAATGTGCAGTCAGTGTTGCCGAGCTTCGATGGCTCGATCCTCGACCTGGTGATCGATTACCTGACGTATGTGTTTATCCCGGCACTGTTCATCTATCGCTACATCCCGTTGCCGGACTACACCTTGCTGCTGAGCGTTTCGCTGATTCTGGTGTCGTCGCTGTTCTGCTTCTGCAACGTCAACATGAAGAGCAAGGACAACTACTTCCAGGGCTTCCCCGCCGCCTGGAACGTGGTTGCCCTGTGCCTGTACATCATCGCTCCGTCGCCGTGGATCACCTTTGTTACGGTGATTGGCCTGGCGCTGCTGACCGTGACCCGGATGAAATTCCTGCATCCGTTCCGCGTGCGCCGGTTCATGCCGATCAACATTGCGGTGACGGCCATCTGGTTGCTGTGCAGTTTGTCGCTGGTGCTCAACCACCCGGTGATCAACCCGTTGGTGATGGGGCTGTGGCTGCTGATGTCGGCGTACTTCCTGGGCATCTGCTTATGGCGCACGGCGCTCGAGTGGTTTGACCAATCGCGGCTCAAGTAGCCATGGCGGTCCATATTGTTCAACTCGGATCACCCCGTCGACCCGACGAAGGTTTGCGCCTGGGTACGGTACGCCGCCCTCCCCGTGGCGTACCGAAAGCCGAATTCGCCTGTCGGGATTTTTATGATGTCTGGCAGCCGCTGCTGTCGCCCAGCGCGGAGCTGGTGGCCGAGGCCAAGGCTGCGCAAGATGCCAAGGCCTGGGAGGTGTTCAGACGCAAATTCAAGGCCGAGATGAGCCAGCCCGCTGCCAGTCAGATGCTCGACCTGCTGGCCGCGTTGTCTCATCAGACGTCCCTGGCCGTGGGGTGTTATTGCGAGGATGAAGCGCATTGTCACCGGTCGGTGTTGCGCGAGTTGCTGGAGGCGCGTGGTGCCGTAGTGATTTAGATGCCATTGACCACCACACAACCCCTGTGGGAGCGAGCTTGCTCGCGATGGCGGTGTATCAGACACAGCACTGTGACTGGAAGACCGCTATCGCGAGCAAGCTCGCTCCCACAGTTTTTTGCCGGGTTGTCAGCTACCGCCGCGTAATCACCACCTCCAGGTATTCACTCGGCACCACCAGCGACTTGTCGCCCGCCCGGTTCATCCGGTTGATCAACTCGGTCAGGTCCGACTCCAGGGCTTTGGCCCCATCCGCGGGCAGCGCGGCGAAGGCCTTGTGCACCGGCCCGTACCACTCGCGGAAGGTGTCGATGAAATGCGCCGCCGAGCGATAGCGGAAATTGAAGGTGCGACGCGTCACCTGGAGCAGAAATTCGCGCTCGTCAAAATGCTCGTGCAGCCAGGCTTCAGTACCCCAGCGCGAGGGCGGATTCGCTCCCGGCGGGGGTGGCAGGTGCTGGCCCAGGGTCTTGAACATCTGGCCGACGAAACCTTCCGGCGTCCAGTTGGCCAGGCCGATCCGGCCGCCCGGGCGGCAAACCCGCGCCAGTTCCGTGGCGGCTTTGGGCTGGTCCGGCGTGAACATCACGCCGAAGGTCGACAGCACGGCATCAAAACTGCCGTCGGCAAAGGGCAAGGCTTCGGCATCGGCGACCTGGAAGGAGACGTTCAGGCGTTCTGCCCGGGCCCGTTCTTCGCCGCGTTCGAGCAAGGCCGCGACATAGTCGGTGGACGTCACCTGGCAACCACGGCGTGCAGCCGCGAGTGTCGCGTTGCCGTTGCCGGCAGCAACATCGAGCACGCGCTCATCGCACAACAGGTCGCAGGCTTCGGCCAGTTGCTCGCCGACAATTTGCAGGGTGGTGCCGATCACGGCGTAGTCACCGCTGGCCCAGGAGGCCATCTGGCGGTTTTTCAAGGCAGTCAGGTCAATGGGTGTACTCATGGAGGCGGTCTCTGGGTTGAAACACAAATCGGGTCCGGCCGCGGTTACTCCGCCGTTGTCGGATCGATGATGTTCATGACCTGGGAAATGCGGTTGGCAGGAAAACCGCTCAGCCTGGCGTGCTCCTGGATCTGCGCCTCGCTCGGCGAGATGTACACGCAATAGAGCTTGTCACCAGTGACATAACTCTGCAGCCACTGCACCTCTGGCAACTCACGCAAGGCCCGGCAGGACTTTTGCGAAGCGGCTTTCAAATCCCTTTCCGACAGAGCTCCGGCGCCCTGGATCTCACGTTCGATGACGAACTTAGGCATGGCAACCTCTCTTTATTGTTCTGGATGGCAGGGCGGCACTCACCCTGTGGTCAAACTATCGTCCTGACGGGCGCTGGCGTCCTGCCCGATCGTCGCCCAACCCTGCCCGATCGTCCGGAGATTCCACGTTGCGCGCCGGCGCGTTCACAATCAGGAACCCTCCCACGGGGAAACCCCAATGGACGCTCTGTCACAGACCCTGCGCGTCGTGCATCTGGTCGGCGCGATCTTCATCAACGCCCGCTTCACTGCGCCCTGGTGCTACCAGTCGCCCAGCGCCGATACGGCGGCGCCGTTTCTGGAGCCCGATGCGGAACGGGTGGTGATCTTTCACCTGATCACCGAGGGCGAGTGCTACGTCGAACTGGGCGATGACCCGCCGCTGCTGCTGAGTGCGGGCGACGTGGTGATCTTCCCCCAGGGCGATGCCCATCGCATGTGCTCACGTCCCGGATTACCCCCGGCCACGGGTGCGCGACTGGATGCGGTGTTGGCGCGGCGGCCCCGGCAGCTGAGTTATGGCGGGGGTGGCGCGGTCACCCGCCTGGTGTGCGGGTACTTGGCCTGCGACACGCGCCTGGCAGGCATGTTGCTCAAGGGCTTGCCGGCCGTGGTGCGGGTCAATGTGCGCGGTTCGGATGCCGGTATCTGGCTGGAATCCTCGGTGCGCTATGCCCTCGCCGAAGCCCGCTCGCCCCGCCCCGGCGGCGAAGGGGTATTGGCCAAACTCGCCGAAGTGCTGTTCATCGAAGTGCTGCGCCTGTACATGAATGAACAGGGCGAAGGCCGCACCGGCTGGCTGGCCGGTGTTCGCGACCGCATCGTCGGCGCTGCCCTCAACGCCTTGCATAAAAAACCCTGCCACGCCTGGACGCTGGACGAACTGGCGCGCACCGCCAGCACCTCAAGATCGGTATTGGCCGAACGTTTCCAGCAACTGGTGGGGGTGTCGCCGATGCAATACCTGACGCAATGGCGCATGTTGCTGGCCGCCAATCTGTTGCGCAGCAGCAACAGCTCCTTGACGCGGATCGCCGAAGAAGTCGGCTACCAGACCGATACCGCCTTCAGCCGCGCCTTTCGTCGCGAGTACGGTGCGCCGCCGGCGGCGTGGCGGCGCGGTCAGGCGGCCTCGAATCACTTGAGCGGTCGCTGAGCCAGCGAAGGCGACAGCACCGCCCAGGCCCGCTACTCTCGCTACCCAGCGACTGACCTCTGAAAGGACTCACAACATGGCACCCCGCCTGGACTGGCTTGCTCGACATATGCAGCACAGCAACACATTCGCTTCGTGGATCCACCAGCAGTTCCACTACGAATACGCCGGACAGCCCCTGCCTGACTGGCAACGAGAGTTCGCCGAAGGCCAAGACAACGGCGACTGGAAATGTCTGATCGCCCTCGACCACGACGAGCTGGTGGGCGGCGCAGCACTGGCCAGGGCCGACCTGGACCATCGCCCGGATCTGGGGCCGTGGCTCGCTTGCGTGTTCATCACCCCCGAGGCACGCGGCAAGGGCCTGGCAGAGCGATTGATCGAAGGGATTTGCGCGCAAGCCAAAGCCAGCGGCGAGAAGAGGATCTACCTGCACACCCAGGACCAGAGTGCTTATTACGCCAAGCGCGGCTGGGTGGTGCTGGAGCGTTTTGAAGCGTGGGAAAAAGATCAATGGCTCATGGCTCGGGACCTGTGAGCCATTGATCAAGCGGATTACGCCGCAGGCGCGCTGGCCCTGGCCTCCTGCAGCAACTGCTGAATCATTTGTTCCTGCGTGTCGTAGCTGCCTTCACCGAAGTGGGTGTAACGCACCTGCCCCTTGGCATCGATCAGGTAGTGCGCCGGCCAGTACTGGTTGTCGAAGTTGCGCCAGATCGCGTAGTTGTTGTCGATCGCCACCGGGTAGGTGATGCCGTACTCCTTCACCTTGGCCCTGACGTTGTCGATGATGCGTTCAAAGCCGTATTCGGGCGTGTGCACGCCGATCACCACCAGTCCGTCCTTTTCATATTTCTTCGCCCAGTCCTTCACGTACGGCAGGGTGTGCTTGCAGTTGATGCAGTCGAAGGTCCAGAAGTCCACCAGCACCACTTTGCCTTTCAGCGCTTCGTTGGTCAGTGCGGGCGAGTTGAGCCAGTCCACTGCGCCGGACAGCGACGGCATGGCGCCCTGGGCGTTGCCCATGGTGCTGTCGGCCTTGACCTTGCTGACCAGGTAATCGACGACTTTCGGCACGGTCTCCAGCACGCCCTTCTCGACACTGCTGACACCTTGCGAAGAAGTATTGGCCAGCAACAGGTCGTTGGCCCCCGTTGCAATCACCGCCGCCCCGACCAGCACCGCAACCCCGGCGCCACGGCGCAACCAGCCCGTAACCGGAATCGACGGTTTCAAGCGATTGACCAGGCCGCGACCGGTAAAGATCAAGGTGCCCAGGGACAGCGCACTGCCCGCGCCATAGGCCACCAACAACAGACTGGTGCCGGCGTTCGCGCCCTGCAGCATGGCGCTGGTCAGAATCACCCCGAGGATCGGCCCGGCGCACGGTGCCCAGAGCAACCCGGTGGCGACACCGATCATGATCGAAGCCAGCGGCCCGGACACCTTGCGCGAGTTCGGGTCGATGCGATTACCCAGCAGCACGAAGGGCCGCGCCAGCCAGTCACCGACCCGAGCGGAAATCAGCGACAGGGCGAACAGCACCATCACCACCAGCGCTACGTGGCGGCCGGTGTTGCTGGCCTGAATCACCCACTCACTGCTGACCACGGCCAGGCTGGAGACCAGGGCAAAGGTCAGGACCATGCCGCCGAGGGTGAGCAGGATCGAGGAGCGTGTGCGGTCGGCCCCGGCAAACAGCAATGGCACGACCGGCAGGATGCACGGGCTGAGGACGGTCAATATGCCGCCCAGGAAAGCGATGAGTAACATGGGATCACCTGATGCAAATTAGAGGGCAACACATCACCACTGTAGGAGCGAGCCTGCTCGCGATAGCGATTGTTCGGTCAACGATGTATCGCCTGACCCGACGCCATCGCGAGCAGGCTCGCTCCTACAATGGATTGGGGGTGTTCTCAAGCGGTCTGTTCATTCAGCAACTGCCCCTGCGGCGTGCGGCTGGAACCGTCTTGCGCAAGGAACCCATGGGTGCCCTTCTCTGCCACCGGCGTGAGCTGGAAGCAGGTGTTGCTGGCGCAGGCACTTTGCTCGACAGCGGCGTTGGCATGGGCTGCCGCACCGGCGACGGAAAAGGCGATGGCGGTCAGGTAGCGGGAAACGTTGTTCATGATGTCCTTCCTGTTGCAAATGGATTAAGCGGTCGTTGATCGCAACACTCAGTTTTCCGAGTTGCAGTTGTCAGCCAACTTGCGGTAATCCAGCACCTGGGTTTTGGACTGGGAATCGAGGTACGTCAGCTGCGCATTCACCACGCCGCAGGAAGGTGTAGCGTCCTCGGTCAGCGACACCACTTTCCTGATGTCAAGTTGGGTGCCGTAGGTGTAGGTTTTTGGAGCGACATCGGCTTCGGCACGGGCCGACAGGGTGCAGATGTTCAGTGCGGCAAACAGGCACGCGGCGTAGATGGCTTTGGTGTTCATGGCGAGTTCCTCAAGGTTTCAAAAGGTTGATCCGAAGCGGTCTGGTTTGCCTCGATGGAACCTATTAAAAGCTTGCGAGGTATCTCGTCTGTGTCGGGAATCGGCGTGAATCAATCGGTACGTATCAGAACCGGGCGCAGATACAGAGCAATACAAAACCGCTGAAAATCGGCTTTTTTGCCTTCGTGTGTATCCTCAGGCAAGCCAGATACACTGCAATACAAAGGGCGGCAGGCGAGCCCGCCCAGGCTCGATAGACTGTGTGGCATTCCCCATTTATCAGAGGTTTGGCCCAATGGATCACGTTGATCACATCCTCATCGTTGACGATGACCGCGAAATCCGCGAGCTGGTAGGCAACTACCTGAAGAAGAACGGCTTGCGCACCACGGTCGTGGCGGATGGACGGCAGATGCGCGCTTTTCTGGAAACCACCCCGGTGGACCTGATCGTGCTGGACATCATGATGCCGGGGGACGATGGCTTGCTGTTGTGCCGCGAACTGCGCGCCGGCAAACACAAGACCACGCCAGTGCTGATGCTCACCGCCCGCAACGATGAAACCGATCGCATTCTCGGCCTGGAAATGGGCGCCGACGACTACCTGGTCAAGCCCTTCGCGGCCCGTGAACTGTTGGCGCGGATCAACGCGGTGCTACGGCGCACCCGCATGCTGCCGCCGAACCTGGTGGTGACCGAAGCCAGCCGTCTGCTGGCCTTCGGGCGCTGGCGCCTGGACACCTCGGCCCGTCACCTGCTCGACGAAAACGGTACCATGGTGGCCCTGAGCGGTGCCGAGTATCGATTGCTGCGGGTGTTTCTCGATCATCCGCAACGAGTGCTCAACCGTGATCAGCTGCTGAACCTGACCCAGGGTCGCGATGCCGACCTGTTCGACCGTTCCATCGACTTGCTGGTCAGTCGCCTGCGCCAGCGCCTGCTCGACGACGCCCGCGAACCGGCCTATATCAAGACCGTGCGCAGCGAAGGCTATGTGTTCTCCCTGCCGGTGGAAATCCTGGGCGATCGATCATGACGCAGGCGCTGCATTGGCCGCGGACCCTGGCCTCGCGGCTGTCGCTGATTTTCCTGATCGGCCTGATCCTCGCCCAGGCGCTGTCCTTCGGCGCGCAGTATTACGAGCGCTACGAATCCTCGAAAAACACCATGCTCGGCAACCTGGAAACCGACGTTTCCACGTCCATAGCCATCCTCGACCGCTTGCCCGCCAACGAGCGATCCGGCTGGCTGCAACAACTGGAGCGGCGCAATTACAGCTACCTGCTCAATGAGGGTTCGCCGGGCACGCCCATACGCACCGACATGCCCGATACGCCCATTGCCATTGCCTCGATCAAAGACGCCATCGGTCACGATTACCCGATGACCTTTACCGACATCCCCGGGCCGAAAAAACATTTTCAAGTGCACTTGAACCTGGCAGATGGCAGCCCGCTGACCATCGACGTCCGTCCGGCAATGGTCCCGTTGTCGCCCTGGCTGCCCTTCGTGTTGCTCGGGCAACTGGCGCTGATGCTGGCCTGCTCCTGGCTGGCGGTCAGAATCGCCATCCGCCCCCTCACCCGCCTCGCCGGTGCCGTCGAAACCCTGGACCCCAACGCGCACCCGGTACTCCTGGACGAAAAAGGCCCGACCGAAGTCGCCCACGCCGCCAAGGCCTTCAACTCGATGCAGGCACGCATCGCGGCGTACCTGAAGGAACGCATGCAGTTGCTCGCGGCGATTTCCCACGACCTGCAAACCCCGATCACCCGCATGAAACTGCGCGCCGAGTTCATGGACGACTCCAGCGAAAAAGACAAACTGTGGAACGACCTTGGCGAGATGGAACACCTGGTTCGCGAAGGCGTGGCCTACGCCCGCAGCATCCACGGCGCCACCGAAGAAAGCCGCCGCACCGACCTCGACTCGTTCCTCGACAGCCTGGTGTTCGACTACCAGGACGTGGGCAAGGACGTTCGGCTCACAGGCAAAAGCGCCACCGTCATCGACACCCGCCCCCACGCCTTGCGCCGGGTGCTGGTCAACCTGACGGACAACGCATTGAAATTTGCCGGTGCTGCCGAGTTGCAAGTGGAAAAACAGGCCGATGGCAACCTGTCGATCAAGATCCTCGACCGCGGCCCGGGCATCGCTGAAGAAGAACTCAAGCAAGTGATGGAACCGTTCTACCGCGTGGAAAACTCCCGCAACCGCAGCACTGGTGGCACCGGGCTGGGACTGGCAATCGCCCAGCAACTGGCGAACGCAATTGGCGGGTCGTTGACCCTGAGCAATCGAGAGGGTGGCGGGTTGTGTGCGGAGTTGCGATTGTCGGTGTAGATCTTTTCGGTTTCGGTTCCGGTTCTCGGGTTTACTCGGGACTTGTGGCCACTGAAGATCCCTGTGGGAGCGAGCTTGGTCCGGGCGGCGTTCCGACGATGGCTTTGTGTCAGGCGGCATGGATTTTTGAGGGTGTACCTATCCGTTGCTGCCGTAACGGCCACTTAGGGTTCCGCCCTTACGGCGGGTCACTTGGAAAAGCGGAACGCCGCCCGGCCCCAAGTAACCAAGGGCTCTTGCCCCTGACATTCGGTGCCTCGCCGTGGCTCGGCATCCCCTCGCTCCGGTCCTGCTCCGTGGGCCCGCCGCCATCCATACCGGGTTGCCCACTGCGCAGAACCTCCACTCGGCCTCACGAGGGGGCGTACACCGCAAAAGCGTCCGAGGCGGCCTACCGGCCGGCCTGTTTGCTGGGGTCGTTCGTCTGTGAGTACCTGGTCGGCTGAAAGGCCGTCATCGCGAGCAAGCTCGCTCCTACAGTTGGGCTGGGTACATTCGAAAGAAATTGGTCGGCTGTCAGGCCGCCATCGCGAGCAAGCTCGCTCCCACAAAACAGCAAAAGCACAGCAGCCCACACCACCGCGTCGCTTCTCACCACTCATCAGGCCGAGCGTTAGCTCGCCTGCAGCTTTTGATCTTGATCCACCCGCCCCCTCGGCAGGCTGAGCGGAGGTGTTTATCCGGGGATTGGCGCGCAGCGCCGTTCGACGCAGTCGAACTCATTGCATGTAGGTCGAAGCGAAGCCGACCGGAGGGCAATGCCCCCGGATGAATGCCGGAGCGAAGGAACGCCGAGCCTTAGCGAGGGGCCGTACGTTCGGGGCGAGCGTTTTTTTGGTTACTTTTTTTAGGCGCTTGTAAAAAAAGGGACTCGCCGTAAGGGCGAAACCGCCAGCCGCCGTTACCGCAGCAACGGATATGTACTCAGTCGCCATTCAGAGCGGCGCCACGCCCTCGACAATAATCACCTCAGCCGAAGCCACCCCTTCACGATACCCCCTAGCCTCCTGATACAACGCCGAGTGATAACAAGCCACCGCCTGCTCATAGGAATCGAACTCGATCACCACGCTGCGTTGCGGCGTAGGCCGGCCTTCCATCGCCTCGCTACGCCCACCGCGAGCCAGAATCCGTCCGCCATACAGGGCAAACGCCTGCGGCGCCCGCTGAGTGTATTGGCTGTATTGATCGGGGTCGGTGACATCCACGTGAGCAATCCAGTACGCCTTCATAGTGACCTCTCGGTTTATTTTGTATTATGGTATACCACATTACCAATCCAACAAACACTGAGACTCCAGCATGGCCTTCAACAGCATCGAAGAAATCATCGAAGATTACCGCCTCGGCAAAATGGTTCTGCTGGTGGACGATGAAGACCGGGAAAACGAAGGCGACCTGTTGCTGGCCGCCGATTGCTGCACACCCGAGGCGATCAGCTTCATGGCCCGGGAAGCCCGCGGCCTGATCTGCCTGACCCTGACCGACGAGCACTGCAAACGCCTGGGCCTGGAGCAGATGGTGCCGAGCAACGGCAGCGTGTTCAGCACCGCCTTCACCGTGTCCATCGAGGCCGCCGTCGGCGTGACCACCGGTATCTCCGCTGCGGATCGGGCCTGCACCGTGGCCGCTGCTGTCGCCGCCCATGCCGGCCCTGCCGACATCGTGCAACCCGGCCATATCTTCCCGTTGCGCGCCCGGGAAGGCGGCGTGCTGACTCGTGCCGGCCATACCGAAGCCGGCTGCGACCTGGCCCGCCTGGCCGGCCATACGCCCGCCTCGGTGATCGTCGAAGTGATGAACGACGACGGCACCATGGCCCGCCGCCCCGACCTGGAAGTGTTCGCGCGCAAGCACGGGATCAAGATCGGCACCATCGCCGACCTGATCCACTATCGCCTGAGCACCGAACACACCATCGTGCGCATCGGTGAACGTGACCTGCCGACCGTGCACGGCACCTTTCGTCTGATCACCTTTGAGGATCACATCGAAGGCGGTGTCCACATGGCCATGGTCATGGGCGATCTGCGTCGCGATGAGCCGACGCTGGTGCGCGTGCATGTGATCGATCCGTTGCGCGATCTGGTCGGCGCCGAATACAGCGGGCCGACCAACTGGACGTTGTGGGCCGCCTTGCAGCGCGTCGCCGCCGAAGGCCACGGCGTGGTGGTGGTGCTGGCCAATCACGAATCCTCGCAGGCGCTGCTCGAACGCGTGCCGCAACTGACCCAGCCGCCCCGGCAGTTCAACCGCTCGCAGTCGCGGATTTATTCGGAGGTGGGCACTGGAGCGCAGATCCTGCAAAACCTGGGTGTCGGCAAGCTGCGTCATCTGGGTCCGCCTCTGAAATATGCAGGCTTGACCGGGTATGACCTGGAGGTGGTGGAGAGTATTCCATTCACCGGGTGACTCTTGGCGTAGCACATTTCCCTGTGGGAGCGAGCTTGCTCGCGATAGCGGTATGACAGTCAACACTGGTATCGACTGACACGCCCTCATCGCGAGCAAGCTCGCTCCCACAGGGGATTGCGTAACCGGGCAACCTTCGGAACCACTGAAAATCCACTTTCGGCTGATAGCCGGTACGGCAAAGTGCTTGCACAAAGCTTGGAATACCATAATATGATATTCCATAGACCGAACAGTCAGCACTGACTCGACGGACTTACTGCTCCCGATAGGCGGGCACTCCAAAGCCCCGCTCATAAACACAACAATGAGGGCGTGAAAATGGTGTTGAACAAACGTGCGACCGCAGTTCTTTTTGCGGGACTGCTGAGCGTGACCAGCCAGGCATTGCTGGCGGCTGAAAGCGTCAACTTCGTGAGCTGGGGCGGCAGCACCCAGGATGCACAGAAGCAGGCCTGGGCCGACCCGTTCAGCAAGGCCAGCGGCATCACCGTGGTGCAGGATGGCCCGACCGACTACGGCAAGCTCAAGGCCATGGTCGAGAGCGGCAACGTGCAGTGGGACGTGGTCGACGTCGAAGCCGACTTCGCCCTGCGCGCCGCCGCTGAAGGCTTGCTCGAGCCCCTCGATTTCAAAGTGATTGAACGCGACAAGATCGACCCGCGCTTCGTCAGCGATTACGGCGTCGGCTCGTTCTTCTTCTCCTTCGTCCTCGGCTACAACGAAGGCAAGCTCGGCGCCAACAAGCCTCAAGACTGGTCCGCGCTGTTCGACACCAAGACCTACCCCGGCAAACGCGCCCTGTACAAATGGCCAAGCCCTGGCGTGCTGGAACTGGCGCTGCTGGCCGACGGTGTAGCGGCGGACAAGCTCTACCCGCTGGACCTGGACCGCGCCTTCAAAAAACTCGACACCATCAAGAAAGACATCGTCTGGTGGGGCGGCGGCGCGCAGTCGCAGCAGCTGCTGGCCTCCGGTGAGGCAAGCATGGGCCAGTTCTGGAACGGCCGGATTCATGCCCTGCAAGAAGACGGCGCCCCAGTCGGCGTAAGCTGGAAACAGAACCTGGTCATGGCCGACATCCTGGTCATTCCCAAGGGTTCGAAAAACAAGGACGCGGCGATGAAGTTCCTGGCCAACGCCAGCAGTGCCAAGGGCCAGGCCGACTTCTCCAACCTGACCGCCTACGCCCCGGTCAACGTCGACAGCGTGCAGCGCCTGGACTCGGTGCTGGCCCCGAATCTGCCGACCGCCTACGTAAAGGATCAGATCACTCTTGATTTCGCGTACTGGGCCAAGAACGGTCCGGCCATCGCGACACGGTGGAACGAATGGCTGGTCAAATGAAAATGACGGCAACCGCATCCCGTCCCTCCACGTCAGTCGGGAGCGCCCCTGGCGCTGCCGGCAAGGCGGCTGCAATGACGCAATCGCCAAGCCTGGCCCAGCGCTGGCGCGGATCGAGCAACCTGATCCCCGCCCTGCTGTTTCTCGGCCTGTTCTTTCTCGCGCCGCTGATTGGCCTGCTGCTGCGCGGCGTGCTGGAACCGGTGCCGGGTCTGGGCAACTACGAGCAACTGTTCGCCAACTCCGCCTACGCACGGGTGTTGTTGAACACCTTCTCGGTGGCGGGACTGGTGACGCTGTTCAGCCTGTTGCTGGGCTTCCCGCTGGCCTGGGCAATCACCCTGGTGCCGCGCGGCTGGGGCCGCTGGATCCTCAACATCGTGCTGCTGTCGATGTGGACCAGCCTGCTCGCCCGCACCTACTCCTGGCTGGTGTTGCTGCAAGCCTCCGGGGTGATCAACAAGGCGTTGATGGCCATGGGCATCATCGATCAACCGCTGGAGATGGTGCACAACCTCACCGGCGTGGTGATCGGCATGAGTTACATCATGATCCCGTTCATCGTGCTGCCGTTGCAGGCGACCATGCAGGCCATCGACCCGATGATCCTGCAGGCCGGTTCGATCTGCGGCGCCAGCCCCTGGACCAACTTCTTCCGGGTGTTCCTGCCGCTGTGCCGGCCGGGGCTGTTCTCCGGTGGTTTGATGGTGTTCGTGATGTCCCTCGGTTACTACGTGACCCCGGCGCTGCTGGGCGGTGCACAGAACATGATGCTGCCCGAGTTCATCATTCAGCAGGTGCAGTCGTTCCTCAACTGGGGCCTGGCCAGCGCCGGCGCCGCGTTGCTGATCGTGATCACGCTGGTGCTGTTCTACTTCTACCTGAAGCTTCAGCCGGAATCCCCGGTTGGCGCCAGCAACGCGAGGTAAGCCGTCATGCTCCTGACCCCCAATGCCATGAGCCGGCGCATGCGCTTCGGCCTGTATGCCACCACCGGGCTGATCGGTCTGTTCCTGCTGTTGCCGATCGTGTTCATCGTGCTGCTGTCGTTCGGATCGTCGCAATGGCTGGTGTTCCCGCCGCCGGGCTGGACGCTGAAATGGTACGGCCAGTTCTTCTCCAACGCCGACTGGATGAACGCCGCCATGGCCAGCCTGAAAGTCGCGGTGCTGACCACGTTCTTCGCCGTCGCGCTGGGCCTGCCGACCGCTTTCGCCCTGGTGCGTGGCCGCTTCCCCGGCCGGGAAATGCTCTATGGCCTGTTCACCCTGCCGATGATCGTGCCGCTGGTGATTATCGCCGTGGCGGTGTACGCGCTGTTCCTGAAACTCGGCTACACCGGGACCATGTTCGCGTTTGTGGTCAGCCACGTCATCGTCGCGTTGCCGTTCACCATCATCTCGATCATCAACTCGCTGAAGCTGTTCGACCAGTCGATCGAGGATGCAGCGGTGATCTGCGGCGCCTCGCGCCTGCAAGCGGTGTTCAAGGTGACCTTCCCGGCGATCCGTCCGGGCATGGTGGCCGGCGCCCTCTTCGCCTTCCTCGTCTCGTGGGATGAAGTGGTGCTGAGCGTGATGATGGCCAGCCCGACCCTGCAAACCCTTCCCGTGAAAATGTGGACCACCCTGCGCCAGGACCTGACGCCCGTGATCGCCGTCGCTTCGACGCTGCTGATCGGCCTCTCGGTATTGGTCATGGTGATCGCCGCCGCTCTGCGCCGGCGCAACGAAATCAGCGCCTGAGCGCCCAGGAGTACGACATGAGTGCAGTGATCAAAGATTCCGCGCAGCAAAATGACAAGCCCCTGGTCAGCCTGCGTAACCTGAACAAGCACTACGGCGACTTCGCCGCCGTGGACAACATCTCGCTGGACATCAAGGACGGTGAATTCCTCACCTTCCTTGGCTCCAGCGGCTCGGGCAAAAGCACTACGCTGTCGATGCTCGCCGGCTTCGAAACCCCGAGCAGCGGCGAGATCCTGGTCAACGGCCAGTCGCTGGTCAACGTGCCGCCGCACAAACGCGACATCGGCATGGTGTTCCAGCGCTACTCACTGTTCCCGCACCTGTCGGTACGCGACAACATCGCCTTCCCGTTGGCCATTCGCAAACTGGCCGCCGCCGAACGCGAACGCCGGGTCGATGCGATGCTCAAGCTGGTGCAGCTTGAGCAATTTGCCCATCGCCGCCCTTCGCAACTCTCCGGTGGCCAGCAGCAACGAGTCGCCATTGCACGGGCGCTGGTTTATGAGCCACGCATCCTGTTGATGGACGAACCCCTCGGTGCACTGGACAAGAAACTGCGTGAAGACTTGCAGGATGAACTGCGCCAACTGCATCGGCGCCTGGGCATCACCATCGTCTACGTGACCCACGATCAGGAAGAAGCCATGCGTTTGTCCCAGCGCATCGCGATTTTCAGCCACGGCAAAATCGTCGGCCTGGGCAGCGGCTATGACCTGTACCAGAATCCGCCGAACGCCTTTGTCGCCTCGTTCCTCGGCAACTCGAACTTCCTCAAGCTCAAGGCCCAGGGTAATGCGGTGGCGACCTTCGAAGGCCAGGCGCTGTCGATCCGACTCACGGCCGGCCTGCACACCGATCAGGACGTGCTGCTGATGGTGCGTCCGGAAAAAGCCCTGGCCCTGAGCAATGAACAAGCCCTTGCCGAACCGCTGGCCGCCGGCTGGAACGAAGTCTCGGCCAAGGTCGTGGAAGTGCTGTTTCTCGGCGAAAGCCAGACCTGCAGCGTGGTCACCGCTGGCGGCACCTCGATGACGGTCAAGGCGCTGTCCGCCGCCGGCATGCCGCTCAAGGCCGGTGACCCGGTGCGAGTGCGCTGGGCCACCGCCGATGCCTGTGTGTACACCGAATGGGCCGAAAGCGACCTGAACAAGGCCGCCGGCGCTCACTGATCCATTGGCCTGCGCGCGCGGGCCACTATAATGAGTCACCCTCGGGCCACCACAACGTCGGGTTGTGGTGGCCTTTTTTCTGTCGCCTGTAAGATAAATTGGACAACGGATTCCTAAAATCCCGGTTTAATGCTAAATAGTGCTCAGTATTTTTAACACCCAACCCTGTCGTGCCACACAGTGCAACGAGAATAACGATATGAAAGTCCATTTCGAGAAAAGTGAAGTGTTTGGGACCCTCCACCTGCAAGCGGCGGTGGCAGCATGATCGAAGTTACCGAAGTTTCCATTGCCGAGCTGCGCGCCGCGCTCGAATCCGGCCAGACCACCTCGGTTGAACTGGTCCAGGCTTATCTCGCGCGGATCGACGCCTATGACGGCCCCGAAACGCCAACGGCGCTGAATGCGGTCGTGGTGCGCAACCCCGAGGCGCTCGCCGAAGCGCAGGCGTCCGACGCCCGTCGCGCCAAGGGCCAGACGCTGGGAGCGCTGGACGGTATCCCTTACACCGCCAAGGACAGCTATCTGGTCAAGGGCCTCACCGCCGCTTCCGGCAGCCCGGCCTTCAAGGACCTGGTCGCCTATCGCGATGCGTTCACCATCGAGCGCCTGCGCGCCGCCGGGGCGATCTGCCTGGGCAAGACCAACATGCCGCCGATGGCCAACGGCGGGATGCAGCGCGGCGTCTACGGCCGCGCCGAAAGCCCGTACAACGCTGATTACCTCACCGCTCCTTTCGCCTCTGGTTCGTCGAACGGCGCGGGTACGGCCACTGCCGCGAGTTTCGCGGCCTTCGGCCTGGCGGAAGAAACCTGGTCGAGCGGTCGCGGCCCGGCCTCGAACAATGGCTTGTGCGCCTACACGCCTTCGCGCGGGGTGATCTCGGTACGCGGCAACTGGCCGTTGACCCCGACCATGGACGTGGTCGTGCCGTTTGCCCGGACCATGGCCGACCTGCTCGAAGTGCTCGACGTGGTCGTGGCCGATGACCCGGACACCCGTGGCGACCTGTGGCGCCTGCAACCCTGGGTGCCGATCCCGAGCTCGTCCCTGGTGCGCCCCAAATCCTACGCGGCGCTGGCCGCCAACAGCGAGGCGCTCAAAGGCAAGAAGTTCGGCATTCCACGCATGTACATCAACGCCGACCCTGAAGCCGGCACATCCGAAGCGCCGGGCATCGGTGGGCCGACCGGCCAACGCATCAACACCCGTCCTTCGGTGATCGGGCTCTGGGAACAGGCACGCAAGGCCCTCGAAGCCGCGGGCGCCGAAGTGCTCGAAGTGGATTTCCCGCTGGTCTCCAATTGCGAAGGTGATCGTCCTGGCGCGCCGACCGTGTTCAATCGCGGCATCGTTTCCAAGGAATTCCTGCACCACGAACTGTGGGACCTGACCGCCTGGGCGTTCGATGATTTCCTGCAAGCGAACGGCGATCCCAAACTGAATCGCCTCGTCGATGTCGACGGCCCGCAGATCTTCCCTCACGACCCGGGCACCCTGCCCAACCGCGAAGGCGACCTGGTTGCCGGCATGGACGAATACGTGCGCATGGCCGAGCGTGGCATCACGCCGTGGGACCAGATCAGCACGATGCCGGACGGCCTGCGCGGGCTGGAGAAAACCCGCAAGATCGATCTGGAAGACTGGATGGATCGCCTGGGTCTCGACGCAGTGCTGTTCCCGACGGTTGCCGACGTGGGCCCGGCGAATGCCGATGTCGATCCGCAATCGGCAGATATCGCCTGGAGCAACGGCGTATGGGTCGCCAACGGCAACCTCGCCATCCGTCACCTTGGCGTGCCGACGGTGACCGTGCCGATGGGCGTGATGCCGGACATCGGCATGCCGGTCGGCCTGACGTTTGCCGGGCGCGCCTATGACGACTCGTCGCTGCTGCACCTGGCGTCGGCATTCGAGTCGACCGGGAAAAAACGCATGATCCCGCCGCGTACCCCGCCATTGGTCGCTGACAAGCGCTGACCGGTAAAACCGTGGCGGCTCACGCGAGCCGCCACGGCTGGCAAATCAGGGATCAACCTGGGCCATCAGTTCCGGAATCGATTCCGGCCGATTGGCATAACGCTGCGCCAGCACTGCACAGACCATCAATTGAATCTGGTGGAACAGCATCAGCGGCAAGATCAGCAAGCCAATGGTGCTACCGGCAAACAACACCTGCGCCATCGGCACGCCGGTCGCCAGGCTTTTCTTCGAGCCACAGAAGAGAATGGTGATGCGGTCTTCCTGGTTGAAGCCGAAGGCTTTGCCGAGCACCGTCGACGCCAGCAACACCAGCGCCAAAACGATGCAACAGACCACCACCAGCCCGACCAGATCCAGCAACGGAATCTGCTGCCAGAGCCCCTCGATCACCGCCTCGCTGAACGCGCCGTAGACCACCAGCAAAATCGAACCCTGATCGACGAACTTCAACCAGCTCTTGTTGCGCGCTACCCAATTGCCGATCCAGCGCCGCGCGATTTGCCCGGCAATGAACGGCAGCAGTAACTGCACGCTGATCTTGAGGATGGCGTCGAGGGTCGAGGCGCCTTCGCCGTGCACATTGAGCAGCAGGGTCACCAGCAACGGCGTGAGGAAAATCCCGAACAGGCTGGACGCCGCCGCGCTGCAAATTGCCGCCGGGATGTTGCCCCGTGCCAGCGAAGTAAAGGCAATCGCCGACTGCACCGTGGCAGGCAACGCGCACAGGTAGAGCATGCCCATGTACAGGTCATTGCCGATCAGCGGCGACAGCAGCGGCTTGAGCGCCAGGCCGAGCAGCGGGAACAGCACGAAGGTCAGGCTGAACACCAGCAAATGCAGGCGCCAGTGTCCGGCACCGGCAATGATCGACTCGCGGGACAGTTTGGCGCCATGCAGGAAAAACAGCAGCGCGATGGCGATGTTGGTCAGCCAGCCAAAACCGACCGCGACCTGACCGCTGGCGGGCAGCAGGCTGGCGAGCGTCACCACGCCGATCAGGGTCAGGGTGAAGTTGTCGGGTAACAGACGGGGGCGAGTCATGGGGTTGATCATCCGGGGGTTGCCAGTACGTGAAAGCGACTCTAACGTGCCTGATAATTACCGACTAACGCCGATGAGCCAGCTGATGCCGCCTAAAGAACATGACAAGAGTGTTCGACGCAGTATTCCCGGACTGTCCAGCCTGCCACGACCGCTCTACGGTCGCACCGAATCGCTGCCCAATCGCGCCCTGACCCGGCGCCACAGCCATCCGTGGGTGCAGCTTTCCTATGCGATTCAGGGCGTGCTCGAAATACAGACCGGCGTCGGGCGCTTCGTCGCCCCGCCGGAGCGTGCGGTGTGGATTCCGGCGGGCATGCCGCACCGGGTGTTCAGCTCGCCGCGCACGGAAATGCGCAGCCTGTACATCGATTGCAGCGTCTCGACGTGGGCGCCGCCGGGCTGTCATGTGCTGGGGGTCAGTGATTTGTTGCGTGAGTTGATCCGCGCCTTTAGTCAGATTCCGGTGGAATACGATCAGAACGGTCCGCACGGCCGGTTGGCCCAGGTGATTCTGGATCAATTGGCTGAGGCGCCGCAGATCAATTTGATGCTGCCCCTGCCCCAGGACAGCCGATTGCGGCAAATCGCCCAAAGCCTGGAGTCGCACCCGGAGCAACAGACCACCCTCAGCCACTGGAGCGACAAATTCGGCGTCACAGAGAAAACCCTCAGTCGCCTGTTCCTGCGCGACACTGGCCTGACGTTTCGCGCCTGGCGCCAGCGCTTGCGCCTGCTCGGCGCCCTGACGCCACTGGAACAGGGCGAGCGAGTGACCGACGTCGCGCTGGCCTGTGGCTACGACTCGACGTCGGCGTTTATCGCTGCGTTCCGCCAGCAGTTCGGCGAAACACCGGGGGAGTTTTTTCGCTGAGCCCTGCACAGGAAAAACTGTGGGAGCAATTCAATTCTTTTATTGCCTATCAGGCCGCCATCGCGAGCAGGCTCGCTCCTACAGTTGTGTTGGTTGCTCGCGGATTCTGCGGATAGCCGCGAACCCTGTGGGAGCAACTGCCTTCACCATACCACTCGTCACCGCCATTCGGTGCCGTCCCGCAACATGGCATTCAGCCTAATCAGTAAGACTCGCATGCAGGCAAGAGCGCGACTTTCGCGCTCTTGCCTCGCTCCCGAAGAGCGTCATAGCGTGCCTTGAAGTCTGGCTGATGAAGGATTACGACCCAGCAAGACATGTAAAGCGCAGGTCGACCCTATGTTCCTGCCGGCAATGTCTGGCGCCGTTCGTCCATTGAGGGAGTAGTGGTATGGCGAACGAGGACAGATTTTCATGGGGGCGGCGCACCAGCCAAGAAATAAACCCGCCCTCACCGCCCTGGCTGTTTAAACCTCTGCAATGGCCTCGCGGACGAAGTCTTCATAGGTGCGCAGCGGGTGCCCGATGATGGTCTGAAGCTGTTCTACGGTTCCTTCAGTTGCTTGCATGCCGAACGTCTGGATACCCGTCATCATCAGGCGCATGTCATAAGCCAACCAGGTGGAACCGTATGAAGCCAGCTGTCCTTCGAAGGCCGCCACATCGTCACCGCCGTAGGCAATGTCGCGACCCAGGGCGGAACTCCAGATCTTCGCCACGGAAGCACCGGTAAGCGCTTGCGGTCCAACCAACTCCAGGGTTACACGATCCAGAGCAGAAGACGCTTTGTCGCGTCGCAGCAACTCTGCAACGGCAACATCGGCGATGTCGCGCGCATCTATCATCGAGACGCCCGCCGAGCCGATTGGCATCGGGTACACCGAGTAATTCTGAATCGACTGTTGGACCATACGGTCGTTTTGCATGAAGTAAGCCGGACGCAGGATAGTTGCGGGGATGTTGAAGCTTTCGATCATCCGTTCAACCGTATGCTTGCCGGTGAAGTGCGGCACATTGGTGAACTTGTCGGCATGAATCACAGACAGGTAAACGAGGCGCTCGATGCCAGCCTCGCGAGCAAGGTTCAGCGTGATGAGGGCTTGCGTCACCTCATCGGGCGTAACGGCGTTGAGCAGGAACAGCGTCCGCACCGACGACAGCGCGACGCGCAGCGACGGTACATCGGTGAGGTCTGCAACAACTTCAGTGACGCCAGCCGGGAAGTCGCACTTACCCGATTGGCGCACTAGAGCTTTGACCTCGGCGCCCGCGCTGGCAAGGCCCTGAGTGATGAGTGAACCAATGGTGCCCGTGGCACCAATAACGAGAATGCTCATTTTTGAATTTCCTACAGTGGATACTTAGGGTGGATTAGCGAGAGAAGTCCGCAACGACCTTGCCAGTCCGTGAAACGCTGCGATTGCGTTCGATGGCATCAGGGATGTCGGCGAAACCAACGACCTTGCCGATCCTGGACTGCAGCGTGCCGCTGGCGATTTCCTGGGCCAGCGTCTCCAGCAACTCGGGGTCGGGCTTGTTCATGAACCAGAGGCCTCGGCGATTCGCCGGCGTGCGCGCCAGAATGTCGGGTGATGACGTGCCGACAATGACGCCGTTTTCCGCCAACACCTGCCACGAGCGATCCAGTACCTCACCCCCGACGTAGTCGAGCACCAGGTCAATGTCCTGGACGACATCCTCGAAACGTTGGGATTGATAGTCGATGACATGATCCGCGCCGAGGCTGCGCACATAATCCAGGTCAGCCGTGCCCGCAGTGGCGAAGACCTCGGCGGCGGCCCGCTTGGCGTACTGCACGGCATAGGCGCCCAGTCCTCCTGCAGCGCCGTGAATAAGGATTCGCTGGCCTGGATGAATCGGACCCGCATGATGGAGGCTCTTCCAGGCCGCCACGGCTGCGACGGGTACAGCGGCAGCATGGACGTCATCAAGGTTTTCAGGCGTAAGGGAGAGGCTCGCTTCACTGACGCTCACGAATTCGGCGTACGCGCCCAGCCCTCCCACCGCGCCCATGACGCGATCGCCAACACGAAAGCGAGAGGCACCGGGCCCGACAGCCTCGACAACACCCGCCATTTCGGCGCCCAGTACTATTGGCAATGGAAGCGGGAAGGCATTTCGCACATGGCCTTCGCGGACCTTCCAATCGATGCCGTTCACGCCGGCGGCACGAACTCGAACCAGAACCTGGTTTTGTCCAGGTTCTGGTTTTTCGATCTCGGCCACTTGCGCGGCGTCAGCGCCGCCGTATGCCCGGATCAGTACCGCGCGTTGCATGGTGCTCATTGCAGTTCCTCGTATCGAGTTCCGATGACGAGAAGATATGCTGTTGCACAGATAAAGCAGAGACACCAAAATGCAGACACTTCGTTTCAAAAATGGAACACCATGAACCTTAACGCTCTGATCGATTTCACGCTCGTCGCAACGAATGAGGGGCTCGGGAAGGCGAGCCGTGCGAGCGGCATATCCAAAGCAACCTTATCGCGCCGAATCTCCGACCTTGAGGAACAACTGGGCGTGAGGCTGATCGAGCGCAGCGCTCGCGGCCTGAAGCTCACCGAAGCTGGCGAAATGCTGATGGCTCGAACAGAAGGTCCATTGGGCGAGGTGGCCGAAGCCATGACGGCGGCCCGTGAGGGCGTATCGACACCCCGCGGACGCTTGCGTGTCGCCTCCCCTGTCCTGTTCTCCCAGCTTGCGATGGGCCGCATTGGCGCCGAATTCTGTGCGGCCTACCCAGAGGTTGTGATTGAAGTCGTGGCGGAGGATCGCCTGGTCGACCTCGTGGAGGAACAATTCGACGTCGCCATTCGGATCAACCCGAGTCCCGACAGCAGTTTGGTCGGCCGCTGCTTCGCCAAGGACCGGCTGGTGGTAGTGGCTGCGCCAGAAGTGCTTAAGCCAATGCCCGGCGCAATCAGACCAGTGCCCAGCATAGTAACTTCGAGTTTCCAGCCCACCCACTGGAGTCTCGATGGAGGGCATTTGGTCCTGGAGCCGATCCCAAAGCTGCGGTTCTCTTCGTTACTGATGGTTCGCGACGCGGCTATCGCCGGAGGTGGTGCCGCCCTCATCCCACAGTCCATCGCATGGAACCAGCTTGCCCGTGGCGAGTTGGTCCAGTGGGGCACGGTATCGGGTGTAGAACCCGAGCTCTGGGTCTTGCACACCTCCAGGCGCCTTGCTGCTCCGAAGGTTCGCGCATTCGTCGATTTCATGTGCGCTAAATACCCGGACATGTCTCTGGTTTTAAAGGGATAGAAGCCCACTCCCTGTATCGCCTTTCTGCCAGCGATCCCATATCAGTTTTTTCTGGTTTTCGGTGCAATAGATCCGAGGTCGCTGCTTCGTCTGCAACACTCCTCCTGTCTACACAGAATCTAGTGTGTTGCATCGATCGGTTGAATCCACAGGACAAAGAAGCTCCTCCCGGTAAATGACCGGGCGAAGCTTCATCCTCGACATGGTTTTTTTGTAGTTTATGAAGCGTTCATGGTTTTGTGGGTGTCGATCAGATACTGCACCACACCTGGATCGGCCAGGGTGGAAATATCCCCCAACCCATCGTATTCGGCCGTCGCAATCTTGCGCAGAATCCGCCGCATGATCTTGCCCGAGCGAGTCTTCGGCAGCCCCGGTGCCCACTGAATGACATCCGGCGAAGCGATCGGACCGATCTCTTTGCGCACCCAGTTTTTCAGTTCCAGGCGCAGTTGCTCGTTCGGCTCTTCACCGCTGTTGATAGTGACGTAGACATAAATGCCCTGCCCCTTGATGTCGTGCGGCACACCGACCACCGCGGCTTCGGCGACTTTCGGGTGAGCGACCATTGCGCTTTCGATCTCGGCGGTGCCCATGCGGTGGCCGGACACGTTGAGCACGTCGTCCACGCGACCGGTGATCCAGTAGTAACCATCGGCATCGCGACGGGCACCGTCACCGGTGAAGTACATGCCACGGAAGGTCTTGAAGTAAGTGTCGACGAAGCGGTCATGATCGCCAAACAGCGTACGCGCCTGGCCTGGCCACGAATCGAGAATCACCAGGTTGCCCTCGGCCTCGCCTTCGACGATGTTGCCCAGGTTGTCCACCAGTGCCGGCACCACGCCGAAGAACGGACGCGCCGCAGAGCCTGGCTTGAGCGCGTGAGCACCCGGCAGCGGGCTCATCATGTTGCCGCCGGTCTCGGTCTGCCACCAGGTGTCGACGATCGGGCAGCGGGAATTGCCGACATTCTTGTAGTACCAGTCCCAGGCTTCCGGGTTGATCGGCTCACCCACCGAACCCAACAGGCGCAGGC
>NZ_JBFUID010000049.1:0-49275 GCF_056402055.1 Pseudomonas sp. P4_C4
ATGCAATTCCCAACGCAAGACGTCCGGATTAAGATGCCGCTTGCCAAGTACATCTTCAGGTTTGCCCGCGGTAAAGAATTTATTGGTGTTATAGGGAATATATAATTCCTTTTTGCCTACCAGCTTCCAGTTGAAACGATTGAGTCGCCCTTTATAAACGGACAGTTCATCATATGCCATCACGCCTGCTGTTGATGGCGCCGGCGTGTCGCAGCAGGAGTTAGGTACCTTTCGCACTCGCCGTTGACCGGCAAGGTAGATATGCGTTTGTGATTTGTCGGCATTGATATTGGCCCGATCCATCGCCTGCTCACCGGCTCGAATGGGCGGACCAATATTAAGCAGGCGGATCATCCAATAATCGCCATCGAAAGTCTGCGCTGAGCCATCCTGGAAGTAATAAGGCATCTCCTGGATAGCACGACCATCGGTAGTCATGACCTGTTGACCATCGGCTGTCATCAGATAGAAGCGAGCGTCCCTTGTAATCGAAGTACCGCTCCAACTCAGCAGATGGTTCCACATCGCCTCGTCGCCATTTTTCGGAATCGGAAACGGGATGCCACCATAGGCCCCTTCAGGCATTGGACCCGCGCTACCCTCTACCAGCTTGGCATTAACCGCATTCTTGGCTGTATTGTCATATACCCACTGCGGAGCCGCTGCCGTTCGACGCGTTGGGTAGATATCCATTCGATAGGTGTCTGGATACCGTTTGAACATTTCTTTAACACCATCGCTCAGCTTTTCTGAGTACTGGGCCATGTTCTTTGAAGTAATGCTGAAAAGAGGCTTATCCGCGGCGAAAGGATCACCACGCTTGCCACCCTTCTGATAAGCCGGATCAACAGTGGTATATCCACCATCCCATGCCGGGATACTTTTATCAGTATTACCAGCCCGCTCCGCCCCCAACGGTGTCAGGCTTTTACCCAAATCATCTACTCCGGAAGCCATCGCGGACGCACTTAGAGCAACAGCACTCATTATGAAAAAGTAAGCGGCACTAAATTTAAATCGAGAAGTCATGTCAAAATCCTCTTAGAAAGTGCTCTTGATCGAGAAGGCCAAGTAATCCCGATCCTTTAATGCTTGCTTATAATTGAACTGGCTTGCTTCATTGAGCGTGGTGTCTTCTGGACCGTAATAATGTGTGTACGTCAGACCACAAGTGACACGATCAAGGTAGGTGGCGGTTACACCGATATTGAAATCACCACCTTTATCAGGCCCGAAACTGCCGACCACAGACGACTTACCCATAGGGAAATAGCTGACACCCAACGGAACACTAAGATCGATGCCCGAGAAGACCTGACGATAAGTTGGCGTATACACCAACTTCAGTCCTACACCGTCGTCTGTAGCATTCGGATCCAATGCTGATCGGTTTTCAGTAACCTTCAGCAGCCGGTTCCAGGCTATTTCACCTATCAAGCTGGCCTCATTGGATATGATGGATGGCTCAAGTGAAGCGAGAACGTTCAAATTAACATGGGCTGTCCGCCCGACCGCATATAGCGGATGGTTGTTGTTGTCAGCTTCTACACCAGGCAGTACGACCTGACCATTCGATACCAGGGGCATGTTCCAGCGCATAGACGCTTCCCCAGCAAAGCTGTACTCACCCACTGATTTAGTGAAACTTGCGCCCAGTGCGCGAATATCCTCCGGATACACCCAGTAGAAATCACCCACTTGCCCGGTGGCAAAATTCGGGCCGGATACACTAGGACGGAGGTACAACTGGGGCGTTTTATCGTGGTATTGGATAGCATAAAGCCCGTAATCGACGGTTTCAGCTGCGTAGCGCAACTGCAATCCACCCTGTCCAGAATTCCTGGCTTGCTTGTCCTTGCCGTGGAAAAAAGCCGCAGGGCTACTTGGATTACCACCAAGAAAATTCGGGAATGGCTCCCCAACAATCAAGCGCTCGGCCCCCTCTCCAAGTATGTCGAGAGTGGAGAAATAGCTACCGACAGCAGGTAACCGTGTTTTTTCCCACTCAAACTGATAGAAAGCGCCTAACGAGAGCGCATCAGTAAGCTGGTAGGAAGTAGACAACTGACTTACTGGTCTGGTGATCTCTTTGAACTGGGTATTCGGTACTGAAATAGCCTTCACCACGTCCACCGGAGCCATGCCGCCCGCAATCCCGTTGGACCCGAAAAACAGACTTTCCCCCCAAATCAAGGCATGCTGTCCCAAGCGAACGGACAAAGCACGATCTGCAACTTCACCATTCCAATAGACGAATGCATCTAATAACTCACCGTCGCCGCCATGCAGATGTCGAGTGTCATCAGTGAATTCGTCATAGGCAACTGAGACCTGGTTCGCGCGTGCGGGGTTGTTGTTATCGTTGTCCTTCTGGTATTCGGTGTCGAACCAGGCTGCCCCGCTCACACGACCACCGAAATTGCGGTAAGCGATATCCATTTCCGAGAGAAGGTCGAAACGGTTAGAGATCAGGCCCTTATCGAAAGCACGGTCACCATCATCCTGGTTCAGGCTGACTTGGCTTTTGGAAAGCTTGCTACTTTGGTCCTTCAGACGCCATGCAGAACTGTACTTGAGGGTGTTATCCCAGCGGACACGAATATCGCTGTCGCCCGTGTCAATTTGAAATGCACTGGCACTCATCGATATCAAACTCACCGCACCGCCAGCGAGAACGCATGCCAAGTACTTCGGCCGCCCTGAAGGCGCCGGATATGAGTACGCAGTAGACTTGAATACACGCATATACGAACCTCTTTTGTTTTTGTATTAGGCTTCGCTGAATTTCAATTTTGACGCCGCTAACCGCTCCTCCCGAAAACTCACAAAACCTACCCGGCTCTCACCGAGCACCAGCGACAAGATAATTTCCACCAATTTTTTACGATACGGGACGTTTCGTATACTTACAGCTGTCAGCTATGCCTGTCAAGCCCGTGGCGATGTGTTTTGCCTACGGTTTTCTGGCAGGGGATTTTTGCCTGGTGTCCCATTACCCCAGCAGCCAGAAAATCCGCGGAACCACTACCAGCAAGGGTGAAAGAACAGAGAGTTATAATCTTTTGAGATTTGGAAGCTGCCGCCCCCTTTCCTGACGCCTGAACAGACGAAGCGCTAGCGCAACCTCACCTCTCAGCTGCTAAGCGGTGACAATTATAAATGAAACAATACGAACCGTTTAGCAAATTAACGTTTGTAATGTTTTGCAAGAGCGCCTGCAAGAAAAGTTAACGTTTTGAGGTCGTCGTTGAACGGGACAAAATAGCGTCACGTATCGCTTCTCTTGTATTTTAAGAATCGATACGCGCTGAATGGCGGGTAGAGGTCAAGAGTTCAGTAAAACCAACATCCCCCAGCAGTGATTTACATTTAAAAAAACGCTTGCATTAGAAGCCAAGCGTGAAAATTGCAGCACCTAATTAAAATTTAAACATTCCGTTGAGCATCACTGCGTCACCTTCCGAGGTATTTCGAGCATAAACATCTTTCTGATAGCTGAGTACTATTCCAAAGTCCCGACTTGCGTAGCCCAGTTGTGGTCCGACTTTTATTGACTTGGTTCGATTACCTACATCATCCCCGTGGGACTGGTCATCATTCAACTGCGTCGATAAATACCCACCAATACCTGCTAGCCAATTCTGGGTCAGCCGATAATTAAATCCATAGTCAACAGCGACCTGGATACCAGACTTATAATCAGTCTTTGGATTTTCGTAACTGTAGTTAACACTGACCTTCGAGCTGACCTCAACTTGCGGCATTGGAAACCAGGTAAAAGCGTAAGCAGCATAGATTGCTTTACTATTGTTTCCTGGATTGACTAATGCGTGCTCATCATATTTTCCCCAAGGCGCTACAAAATCCAGCTCCAGGTTATGGAGATAGGTTGGAGACTGCCAACTGACCAAGGCACCGAATAATGGATCGCCCATTCCATTCGAGGAGTCTCTACCAAATGGCCCCAGTGCAGGGATATCCAGGTGACCGTCAACGTAAGGAACTGCGAGCTGCAATGAAACGTTACCGCCAAGTAGTGTTGGCCCATCAAGCGTGTGTACTAACCTCAAAGCATGAGCGTGGACTCTTCCTTTAGCCTTCGGAAATACTTTATTCCCTTGCCCATCTCGAATTGAGTCTATGGCAACAGTTTTGTTGTATGTGTAGGCATGAGTTTCGCCTGGAGCACCTACTGCCCCACTCATGACAGTTACAATACCCAATGGATAACTGGAAGTGCCACCTTCAAGCGCAATCGATTGGGCGGAAAACAGCAATACACCAACACAAATCACCAGGCGAAAATCAGCTGGAGTTTTCATCACACTTTCCTTTCTTGTTCTTGTTTTTGGCAATGGTACTGACGCAATTAAATAACTGAAAATCCGCCAAAAATCTTTGGGATGCTACTCTCCCAAGAAAAATATTTCTCCCGCCTCAGAAATTTCCAAACTCACAGGAGTCAAACGCAAGCCAAGACAGGGGCCTTTTATGCACAAACCCGAATTGATTTCAAACAACGCACCATGACCACTACAAACGATATGCTTGGACCCACTGTCGAGATATCGATTCTTGCGCACCGGCATAGTCGAACCGGGCCAATGGGGGCAAGAGTTTTTGTAGCCAACAATATTTCCGCGATCATTGACTAAAAAAATATCGTCTTGACCTATGCTTTCCGTCCTGAACCCCAAAGATTGCCCTGGCGCAATTTGCTCGAGATGGCAAAGCCTGCGGCGATCAGATTTTGCCATCTTTGACCTACCCCCTTATCAATCGGGCTTTCCGCCGGGAGCCCATTTTTCACGCCAATGGAACAGGAACACTTGGGAGTTATCGGTGATTGCAGGGGCTACGCGTGGTGACCATTCATCGTCGTGCTGATCCATATCGGCGTCGTACTCGATGTGGCAACCCAATGGGGTGTTGAAGTACCAGAACCAGTTAGACCCAAACTTATGTCTCCCAGGCCCCCAATATGATTCGTAACCTTTAGCAGCAAACGCGTAGCCGGCTTGCAGTACTTCCTGTGGCCCGCCCATGTGGAAAGTAAAATGCTCACATCCTTGCAAATGCGGCGGGGTTTGAATGAAGAAAAGGGTATGGTGATCGAAAGTCCCAGCGGGACGCAGGAATGGGCCCATCCCGACGAATTTGTCTGTGAGTTTGAAGCCCAGACGATCAGAATAAAAGCGCTCGGCCTTCTCGGCATCAGGGACGAAATAGACAACGTGGGAGAGCGTTCGTGGCTTGGGAGCGAGCTCTGAACTGTCATCTACACCGATCTTGTTCGCAGGACGGTGAATATCTCCTGGCGCGTTGACACGCTCGGCGGCCAGTTTATGTGGCTTTCTGATCGAGACCTGGAAACCCAGAGAGAATCCGAGATCGTCCACTAGCTCCAGCGAACCATCGGCCAAAACCTTGACTTCACGCTCGCCCTCAAACTCCTTCTGGATGCTCTCGAGAGTCGCGATGTCTTTTACGCCGTACACTGTCTTGCGCAACATGTTTGCAGTCGGCAAATTCCAGGCAGGTAAAGCCGGATCGTCACGATGCTTGATGACTACACCAGTTCCATCCAATGCCTCAAAGCGTCCACCCCCTACCGGCTCAAGGCCGTAATCCTCCAGGAAGCGCTCGCAGAGCGCGACATCGTCAACACCAAAATACAAAGTGTCCGGGCCAAGGATGTTCATTTCAACACCTATCAAAGAATGCGTTTTTGTTTTATCAGACCCGTACTTTTGCCGGGTCTGAGAGCTCTGATGCGCGCGTGAATTTCAAATACACGTCACATGAATGGCTTGCGTTCTTCGGGCCACCAAAGACCCGAGATAGGTTGCCCCATTGTGTTGCGCAGGGTTCCGACCCCCTCAACAATCATTTCGACGACATCACCTGGCTGGAGCTTACGATCAAGCTCCAAAGCTGAACCACCGCCCATGGTACCCGAACCGATCACATCGCCAGGCACGATGGCTTCACCAAGGCTGGCCCAGGCAATGAGCTCGCCAATCGTCCACAGCTTATTGGAGCTGTCACCTTTGCCCCAAGTCTCGCCATTGACGCGAACTTCCATGCCGATCCGGTCCAGGTCTTTGAATTCATCTACGGTGGTAATCCAAGGCCCGATACCGTAGGCGAAATCTTTACACTTGGTGGGGCCCATCCCAATCGGCATTTCGACTGCCTGACAATCGCGGGCACTGAAATCGTTGAAGATGGTGATACCAAACAGGTGATCAAGCGCGTTATCAGGACGCAGACTTTCTCCACGCTTTCCGATGACGTAGCCAAGCTCCAGCTCGTAGTCCATGTGCTGGATGTATCCTGGCCACGGAACTTCCGCCTCATGCCCAATGACCGTATGCGGGGTACCTTTGAAATAGCCAGGCACCTTCAAAAGATTAGGCGTTGGCGGCTGGCCAATTTTTTCATGGAAACCCTTGATGTGCCCCACGAAAGTCAGCCCATCTCGCACCACAGAGGGATCCGAGGCTGGCAACCACTGCACACTATCGAATGAAATTGAATGTGCATCCGGCCGCTTTGCATTGATCTTTTCAGCTGCCTGGGTAAACGGTGTGCCCAGCGCAATTGCCGCCGACATACTGCCAGGGAAAACAGCATTTGCGTATTGCAGAGCAGTTTCCCGGGAAGAGCCGTCCTTGACCAACTGTTCATGGAGCGCGCGCTTCAGGTCAATGACCCGGCGCTCCTCTGGGACTACCAGCACCAAACGAGCTTCCGCGCCGTCAGGCCCGTTAACAGAAATTCGGCCGAGCTTCATGTGATCTCCCTCTTTTTATTGACTAAATGAGCCTGAATCAGGTCTGTAGGGCTCAAATCTATACGACACGAACCGTTTTGTAAAGAGCAAAAACCAGGATGGGTATCGATTGATTCCTGTGGCTCTAGCCAGACCCTTTTCCTGGCTAGAGCCACAGGGACTTGAGGGAACCGAAACAGCTGAGGTGGCAATTTAGCTAGACAAACAATATACTATTCGTCTCGTTTCGTTTCGTTTTTAAGATTGTACAATGAATCAGTCAGACCACTTCAAGCCCTCAGAACCAAAGAGCCCAATGCAGGTCAAGAAAACCTCATCGCCTGCTGGACGCCCTCGCAGTGAAGCGACGCGTCGACAGATCCTGGAGGCTGCTATCAGCCTTCTTCAGGACAAATCGATTCAAGCGATATCTATCGAAGCAATAGCTCGAGAGGCTGGTGTCAGTAAGGCGACCATTTATCGATGGTGGGAATCTAAGGCTTCTGTGGTCATCGATGCGTTTATTGAGCAGCATTTGGTAAAAACAACGCTTCCTCGAGGAATGCGCCCACGCGACGCCATAGCACATCATTTCCGTTCTTTGGTGATGCAGTATTCGGGATGGCCTGGCCGGCTCGTCGCTCAAATCATTGCCGAGGGTCAATCTGATCCTGCCATTCTTCGAGTCTTCCGTGAGCGATTTCATTACGGCCGCAGAGCAGTCGTCAGAGAGATGCTTGAAGAGTGGAAAAACAGCGGCGACATTTCAAAAGATTCAAATCTCGAAGCGCTAATGGACTTGATCTATGGGCCGGTTTATATGCGCCTGATGATAGGTCACGCCCCTCTGGACGAATCCTTTGCTGAATCGCATATCAATTACATATGCGAATTGCTGGGCTCTAAATTCTGAAGATCGTTATAGTTTCCAAAATACAATGCCGGCCTGATGGCCGGCATTTGTATTTCACAACAGAGTCAATGCTTTATCTACAGGATGCCCAGCCACTTGGTGGGCCAGCTGGATCTAGAACGCAGTATTTGTCTTTCCTTTTAGCGCGAGCATTTCCCTGGCCTCTTGAGGCGTAGCGATTTCAAATCCCAACTGCTCCACGATACTTCGGATTTTCCGCACTTGTGCGGCATTAGAAACCGCCAACTCACCGCGCCCAATGTACAAGCTATCTTCAAGACCCACTCTGACGTTGCCGCCCATAATGGCCGCGAGAGTCGCTAGTGGCATCTGGTCTTTACCTGCGCCCAATACCGACCAGTGATACTGATCACCAAATAGACGATCTGCGGTTCGCTTCTGATGCATCACATCTTCGATATGAGCCCCCATGGCACCACGCAAACCAAAAATTGTCTGGATGAACAACGGCGGCTTAACCAGTCCTTTATCCAGGAAATACTTTAGCGTGTACAAGTGGCTGACGTCGTAACACTCGAACTCAAAGCGGGTACCGGTATCCCCAATGGTTCGCAGGATCCATTCGATATCGGAAAAAGTATTGCGGAAGACAAGATCCTTTGTGGCATTAAGATGTTCCACTTCCCAACTGTAACGCCACTCTCGATCCTTGCTGGCCATTTCGGAAAGGTTTAGGTTTATAGACCCCATGTTCAGGGAGCACATCTCCGGTTGCAGCGCAACACCTGCCGCCGCACGCTCGCTAATTGCCATTCCCGGGCCTCCACCGCCCGTAGAAATGTTCACGATGGCATCCGTTTCGGCCTTAATTCGAGACACGAACTGACGGAAGATTTCAGGATCGCCAGTGGGCCGACCATCCTCAGGGTTTCGGGCGTGAAGATGAACGATCGCCGCTCCCGCTTTTACTGCTTCGATCGCCTGATCGCCAATCTCTTCGGGAGTAACCGGCAGATGAGGAGACATCGACGGCGTATGAGCACCACCTGTGATAGCGGCGGTTATGATAATTTTTCTCACAGTTTTTCTCCTTCTTTCAGCGCTAACAGGACAAACAGCATTCGACAGTTACGCCCTGAACGATTCGACCAACTGTGGTTCGTTGCGCGCTGTACCAGTACGTCTCCTGGCCGCATAACGGTCTCACCGTGATCCATCATCGCGACAATCTCGCCCTCGAGTACCACGGCGTAATCAAGCGATTCCGTTTTGTGGAACCAGAAATGTCGAGGCTTCTTCTTGTCGCGAACACCTTCGTTATCGAGAAATTCGACCAACTTTTCTTGGTCATAAGCCTCGTCTGGTGGGAAGTCGACTATCCGAAGAAGCGAACCATCCTCAGAATGAAAACCAAATTTGTGTCCGGCTGGCGCTGGATCCAAGCCGTCYGCGCGCCCCGCACCCGTTGCCCAAACGACTTGTGCGACCGGTTTACCAGCTTGTGCCAGAACATTTGGAGTATTGGCGTCACTGGTGAAAATCGACTCACCAGCTTCGTTATGACCAGTGACAATTCTCCGTACTGGCTTATAGGCCACTTCGGTAATGTTATTCATCATGAAGCCTCAAAAACGGTTCGTTTAGTTTCGTAATTAACTAAATTTTTTTTGACTCATGCCGCCTTTAGGCGACTCACCGGCATAACCACAAATGTTGCTGACGAACTGGCGACCAGCACTTCTCGCTGAGGGTCATGAAGTTCGGCTCTGGCGAATGCAATCTGACGACCCACACGCTCAACTGTTGCCTTTGCTTTCAACAACGACGGTTTCGCAGCCGCCTGCATATTCACCGTAATACTGGTAGTGGCACAGGTTTGCCCGCAGGGCAGCATGCTGAGCACTGCAAAAGCCATGGCATAGTCGAGCATGGTCATCAAGGTGCCACCGGCTATAACACCATTTCCCTGAATGGCTGTTACTGGCGCTTCGAAACTGAGTTCGACAGCTCCAGGGTGGCCATGAACCAACCGAGCGCCAAGCGCACTTAGTCCAGCAGTCAATTCAAACGGGATGTCGAATTGGGCCTCTGAAATAACACGCTCCAAAAAGGCCCGATCTGGATTGTCATCGATCGTTTGCATAATACGTTACCTCAACCTGGATAGCTGATGCACTTCTGCCGCTGCTCACCCAGTCCGGCAATTGTGCCAACCATAATATCGCCGTCGCGCAAGAAACGATTGTAATGAGTTCCATTGCCTGCAGGGGATCCGGTACAAATCACATCACCTGGCAATAGCTTTGCGTACTTCGAGATGTATGCAATTTGTTGTTCAATTCCAAAAAGCATATCTGCAGTCGTCTCATCCTGCATTGTTTTGCCGGACACTGTCAGTTGCATCGAGAGGTTGTGTGGATCTTCAACGAACTGCTTGGGAACCAGATACGGACCAAGCGGAAGAAAGCCTGGCTGCCCTTTCGATCTCAGCCAGTCGGTACCGAGCATCTTGTAGTCAGTGCGTGGAATCAGGTCACGAGCCGAGATATCATTGATGATCGTATAACCGGCGACATAATCCATGGCCTCTTCCGCCCGGATATTGTACCCCTCCTTGCCTATCACTACGGCCAATTCCAACTCCCAGTCCGGCTTGCTGGTAGTGGGTGGAAGTACCAAGTCCTCATAGGCACCCGAAATTGCAGAGACTGGCTTGGTGAATACATAGGGTTCTCCATTAGCCACCCTCTGATCCATCATATCTTCGGCCCACTTCCTCAGTTCTTCCTTGCTCAGCCCTTCTGGTCCGACATTTGAATCAACGGTCAAATCCACTACATGCTTTCGATAGTTTGCGCCTGTGCAGAACACTTGCCGCGGCAGGTCAATCGCAGGGCGAAACGTGAGTTGATCTTCATTATACCAAGAGGAAGTAATGGCTTTACTCACAATCGATTCGAGCGCGGCGCAGCTGGCATCCCAGTTTTCCAGTAGCGACAGCACATTTTTTTCTCGGAGAATATCAACCCCGAACTCCTCAGCCACACTGCTGACTGGAACAACTTTCCCGTCGACAACCAGACCAGCAAAGCGGTGCTGCGGATTGGTTTTTAAAGAAAATGTACCGAGCGAGAACTTCTTCATGTGCACCTCCGAATTATTGTAAGAATGAGCCGTCGACAATTTGCTCATAGGTAAAATCCGCGCCGGGTAACCCAAGCAGCGCTCTCTGTCCAATAAGAAGTTCAATACCCTCGCGAGAAGGCGTCAGAGTTCCAGGGAATGTATTCACCAGTGCTGTTACTGCTTCGACAGGCATGCCAAGTACCTCCAAAGCCTCTGTCAGCTTTGCCGTGTCGCTAGGCAGGGTCGTTAGCGTTGCGTTGAGGATGCGTACCCACGCTTTCAGCGCTTCATTCGCATGACTCACCGATTTCCTCACGACCAATCCTTGACCTGGAAAATTGGCAAATACATCCTGAATTGTTGCAATTTTCTTGAGTCCCCGCTGAACCGCCATGGTGTCGAACGGCGGCCCGAGCAAGGTCGCATCACCCTCCCCCGCAACAAGAGCCGTAAACCGCTCACGCACCCCGCCAACGGGTGTCAGGCGATAGTCGTCAGCACCGAGTCCTGCTTCCTTGAGTAGCGCTCGAAGGGCAATGACAAAACCGTTCTCGGGGGCATCCACCAGAATGTTGGCACCGCGCAAATCCGCAGGAGCTGACATGGCCGAGGAGCCGACCAGTTGTAACGGCGTGGTGGTTTCAATCTGAGCAATCACCACGAAGTCTTGTGGACCTTGCCGGCGGTTCCAGTGCAGAACGTTGTCGATCGACGTTACGACCGCGTCGACCTCTCCTGCACACAGTGACGAGTACTGCTCATCAGACGATTGAGTCATCGAAGACTCGAGGCGCAAATCTGCCGGCATTTGCCACGAGGCTGCTACCGCAATGGCAGGAGGGACAAACCACATCACACGCAGAGAGTCGTTGGACATTTTTTGTTCTCGTTGAAAGTACCCATATATAAAACTATACGTATCGTTTTGTCAACGAGCCTACCCATGCTTGATAAACCCGCCAGAGGACGGGTATTACAGGTCTAACACCATACGAGGCGTCTTGCTTCCTGAGCAGCAAACAAAGACAGTCTTGCCCGCCTGCTTTTCCGCCTCGCTGAGAATTGAATCGCGATGGTCTGGCGTGCCCTCCAGCACCCGCACCTCACAAGCACCACAGATGCCTTCGCGACAGGAATGCATCACCTCTACACCGTTTTCAATCAGCGCATCGAGCATGCTTTTACCCTGCTCCATCTTGAGGGTCTTCCCGGTCTTCGCCAGTACGATCTCATACCCACCCGATGTCGCGGCTTCCTGCAGCGGTATAAAGCTCTCGAAGTGAACTCTGCTATCAGCGATGGAAAGCGCCTTTGCTTGCTGAGAATAGGCCTGAATCATCCCCGCAGGCCCGCAACAATAGTAATGCCGGGTTCCATCATCACCACGGAAAACCTCCTGGATGTGAGCGACGGTAGCCTCGACGTCGTACCCCAACAGCAACTGGACCTTGTCCTGGGTGATGTGACCTTGCATCGCGTCGATCAACGCGGCGTGGTTAACACTGCGAGCGAAGTAATGCAGCTCCCAGTCCATGTTTTCGTTATTCAAATGCTGCGCCATACACCAAAGCGGCGTAACCCCTATCCCACCCGCGATCAGCACAGAACGATGCTCGCCTTCAGAGAGGGGGAACAGATTTCTGGGCTCACTGACCTGCAACCTGTCCCCGGGACGCAAGCGTTCGTGAATCATGATCGATCCACCACGACTTTTAGGGTCTTTGGCTACCGCTATGACGTAACGATTTCTCTCGGACGGTTCGTTTAGCAAGGAGTAACTGCGCAGAGGAATAGCCTCCGCAATGACGTCAATGTGGGCCCCCGGAGTAAATGCAGGAAGCGTCACGCCCTCCAGCCCTTTTAGCTCATACGCCAGTACCCCATCTGCCTCATGGGTGACTGATTTGATGTACACCTGGAATGTGTTTGGCATTTCGCAACCTAGCCCGAACCATGGATTGTTATTGGAGCGTTCGGCCGCCAGCTCATCAATCTGACGGCCTAACGGGCTCAGAGATAAGTCATTCTGCGTTCTTGACGCACCTGCTCCGTGTAGTCCTGAATGACGGTCCCAACAGGAATCATGTCAGCCAACGCCCTCAATGAACGGTAATCGCTCGCTTGCGCCTGGATGCTGTCTTCATTGGCTTCCGATTGGCGGATCCGCTCCATCAATTCACGCCGTAAACGGACAATTGCGAGATCCCCGCTACCCAGAAACTCCCGTGTCCGATCGACGATGGGAATGCTCTCCGCAACGGCATAATCCTCAAAAATAACGCCCGGAACACCTGTCCAGCTCCGACCAGCACGCATTGCTTCGCGATCTTGCCCATAGTTGGGAAGACCTTGGCGGGACGCTGCGAAGTTGTCGTCGGACTCATCGGTACCGAGTAGCGCGAAATCCGGGAGGTTTTCATCGATAGGTTGGCGCGAATCCCAATAGACGTACCACTGAAGACTGCGCGTATTGTTGACTGGCACCACGATGATCAGAAATCCCGCTTCTTGTTCGGTGGTACCAATGAAAGCGGTCGCCGGTGCTACGAACTCGGTAACCCGAAGGTAGTCCTGCTCCTGACCAGTGGTGCGCAACGAATACGACCGCAAGCCATACGGCTTGCTTTCCAGCGTGTACTTGGGGGTGTCGTTGCCAGTGACGAGCTGAAGCCCAGCTTGGGGAAGCTCCGGGTTCGCCGTGGTGTCATGGTGCAGCAGTCCGATATGGGCCGAGTCCATCAACGTTTCGACGTTTTGCAACCAGTTCGCTTCGTTATAGGAAGCCCGCGGTCTGGCGTGCTTACGATCAAAATAGGTGAATGCATAGTCGGTGAAGGCCGGCGCTTCACCCTCCCCCAAGTACACCCAAACAATACCGCCACCCTCGCGAACCTCGAACCCCTGACCCTTTACCTTTTTGCAAAAAGTCTGGTCTTTCTCGGTTGGCATTTTGGTGCAGTTGCCCTGCGTGTCAAAACTCCAACCATGGAAGATGCAAGTCAGGCGGTTACCTTCATTTCGACCCAACGCCAGCGAAACGCCGCGGTGTGGGCACGCCTCATGAAGGAATCCGACATGGCCATCATCTGCGCGAAAGGCGACATATTTTTCGCATAGCAGTTCGACACGTTGCGGCGTGCCTCCCGGCTCAAGCGCCTCACTGCGCAGTGCAGGAATCCATTGCCGTTTCCAATACCTGTGCAGAGGTGTGCCAGGGGAGACGTCCGTCAGCAGGCGGTTCTGTTCAGCGGTCAGCATAGCGAGTCCCGTTCTTGTTTTTTAGAAGAGCCGCAGCCAGGCGGCCAAAACTATCTTAATAAAGAAGTATCTCAATTATTAAGATAGTTTTAGGCTATGCTCACCTTTACCGATCGTCAAGAAAATTCGTTAGCATGTTAACGCTTTACGATGAACGCTCCGTCGGCCTCAATGCACTTGGGTTCATCGCCTCAGCAGCGCCATAGCTGCAAGGCACACCTGGTTCGCACTAAGGTATGATCACCTCAAAGCCACCTGATGGATTTTGCATGAACGATTTATTGTTTCCTGCCGCCAGCCCTGAGGCCGTGGCGCAAGCATGGCGTAACGAACGTCCGGATCTGGATCACCATGGATTGGCGATTACTCTCCGAATCCGAAGCCTCGCCATGTTGATCGATCACCACATTGAGGTAATCGCGGACGACCTTGAACTGGGAATGAAGGATCTCATGCTGCTGTTCGCTTTACGGCGAAGCGGCCCGCCTTACTGCATGCGCCCTACCGATGTCTTTCGTCTGCTGAAGGTGACGTCAGGCGCTGCCACCTATCGAGCGGACAAATTGGTAGAACGCGGCGTCGCCAACCGGATTCCCGATCCACGTGATCGCCGAGGTCAATTGATTCAATTGAGTGAGGAAGGAATGCGCTTGGTTGATGTCGCCATCACCCGCCTGGCGGAATCAAGCTCCAAATGCCTCGCTTCGCTCGATAGCGAAGAAGGTGAGCTTGATCAGATTGGCCATCTGCTGCACTCGCTGGAAGCCGGGTGGATGGAGATTACTCCCCTCAGTGAAAACCCACTCGCACGCTCTGACGATCCCAGTCTGTGATGAGCACTTCATGACTGCGGATGTCGCCGATTTGAAAAAGCAGCCAGCCCTTTTCAGGGCTTAATCTTTTTAAGATCCTCGAGTAGCTCGACCAATTTCTGCAGTTTCTTCTCACCAAACTGCCGCTGGATCTCGAGGTAATTGCGCTCCATCCCCTCGCTCATCGACAAAAAGCATTCATGTCCTTGCTCAGTCAGATTGAGGAAAATGCGTCGCTGATCTTCAGCCGATTTCCTGCGAATAACCAGGCCGTCGCGCTCCAGGCGCTTGAGTACACCGCTCATGCTGGGTTTGAGAATACAGGCCTGATGTGCCAACTGGTGGCTTTCAAGTTCGCCCTGTTGGCGCAAGATTCGAATGACTCGCCACTGCTGCTCGGTCAAGTCATGATCGTTAAGGCCAGGACGGAAAAACGTCATTACCGCTTCGCGAGCCTGGAGCAAGGTGAGTGTCAAGGAAGGTCTGGGATTGGACATTTTGATTGGGCTATGTGAACAAGCCAACAGCTTACGGTTGGTGCTTCAGTAGCGCAACCGCCTGGAAATCGGCCGCACACCTGTGTCCAGAAACAAACACGATTCAGCCGCAAAAAAACACAAGTCGTTAGCGAAAACCCGAATGTCGCTGGCGATACTCTCCTGGTGTCATTGCAGCATTGCGCTGAAAAAAACGACTGAAATACGCCGGGTCCCTGAAGCCCAGCAGGTAGCATATTTCATTTGCCGAACTGCCCGTGAACAACAGTAGACGCTTGGCTTCCTGCATGACTCTTTCGAACACCAAGCGCTTGGATGGCAAATCGGCAATACGTCGACAGACGTCGTTAAGCCGCGCTTCGGTAACACCAATGGCCTGCGCATAACGGCCAAGCGCCCAGTGCTCCAGATAATGCTCTTCAATCAGCGCATTGAATCGATGAAAGATCTGCAAGTCTTCACGTCGCGTGGGCGTCGCTTCGAGAGGGTTTGCGCACAGCCGTAATACGCTGACCATGATCAGTCGAGTCAGGCTTAACACCGCAGCACTGTGACCGGCGGCCCCACTGTTCATCTCCCCTCGCAGTTCTTCGAATAGAAATGTCAGTCGCCGCGCTTCGCTTTGCAGCTCAGGCTTCAGGTGATCAAGCGCCACACAAGCAGGGGGCAGTTGCGGACCCAGTGCCAGCCCGGGATCGCTTTCGATCAATTGCCAGATCAACTGCTGGCGAACGGTAAGCACGTGGCCGTCGCTGTCCGCCTCCGTCACGAAAGAATGGGGAATTGTCGGTGGGGTGAGAAAAAACATGGGACCCGACTCGACGTACTGCTGATCATCAAGATAGACCCTCACCGTTCCGCTCTTGACGTAATGCACCTGGAAAAATCGATCGTGGCGGTGCACTGGCATGTTGCGCCCAAAGAAACCCGCCAGGTTGCCGAGCTTGTCGTAATGCACCTCGCTATCGCTGTAGCGCTGATCGTAGACCTGGCCGATGTTGATGTTAGGAATTGGATACCGATCGTTCATCACACACTTCTCATTTTTCTTAGTCCCGACATCCCCCGCCCCCCATGGTGCACCCGTTGCGAGTAAATCGCCATGAACGATAAGGTGCTTGACGATCATTAACATATTAACTATAACGATAGCATGTTAACAATAATCAGGCCGGACACCTCCAGTCCCGCCACTGCCAGGAGAGAAGCATGAGCCATGCCTTGCATGACATTGCGACCGGCACCCTGCTCGGTGTAGCGCTGAACTACCAGGGATTGCTGCTGAAGCGCCTTTCTGAATTCGAGCAGCCGCCGTATCAAAAGCTGCCTGTCAAACCGGTTCTGTTCATCAAGACGCCGAATACGCGCAACGTACATGGCGGCGCCGTGGTGCATCCCGGTGCAGGAGTTTCATTGCAACCTGGCCCGGCTCTGGGGGTGGTGATCGGCAAGGATGCCAGTCGAGTCAGTGTTGACGAGGCGATGAATCACGTTGCTGGCTATGCCATCGTCAACGAATTCAGTCTTCCGGAAGAGAGCTATTACCGCCCTGCCGTGAAAGCAAAATGTCGCGATGGTTTCTGCGCCATCGGCCCTGAATTTGTACCGCGCGAACAGCTTGCCAATCCGCATGACTTGACCCTGCAACTACGAGTCAATGGCGAGCTTCGACAGGAAGACTCCACCGCAAACTTCGTACGCAAGATTCCTCAGCTGATCGCCGAAATCAGCGAGTTCATGACCTTGTATGCCGGAGATGTGTTGATCACCGGGACACCTTCGGGTCGTGTCGATGTCCTGCCAGGTGACCGCGTAGACGTAGAAATCCAGGGTCTGGGATGCCTGACCAATGTCATCGTTGCCGAGCAGGAGGGCACCGTATGAAACACGCTCGTATCCGATTCGAAAGCCAAATACATTCCGTCACGGTTGATGCAGACAACATCGTGCATCTGAGCGATGGCCGCTCCCTCAGTGAAGACCAGGTCGAGTGGCTGCCGCCGGCCCATGGCAACATGTTTGCCCTCGGCCTGAACTATGCCGATCACGCTGCCGAACTCGCCTTCGCGCCGCCAACCGAACCTTTGGTGTTCGTTAAATCAACGGGCACCTATACCGGCCACAATCAGATCACCTGGAGACCTGACAACGTTGCCTACATGCACTATGAGTGCGAACTGGTTGCGGTCATCGGCAAGCCTGCGCGCAACGTCAAGCGTGAAGATGCGCTGAGCTATCTGGCGGGTTACACCGTATGCAACGACTACGCGATCCGCGATTACCTGGAAAACTACTACCGCCCTAATTTGCGGGTAAAAAACCGTGACGCCACGACCCCGGTGGGTCCCTGGATTGTCGATGTTGCAGATGTCCCCGATCCGGGCAATCTGAAACTGCGCACCTGGATCAATGGTGAGCTTCGCCAGGAAGGCTCGACCAAAGACATGATCTTCGACATTCCTTACCTGATCGAATACCTGTCCAGTTTCATGACCCTGCAGCCAGGCGACATGATCGCCACCGGTACGCCGGAAGGCCTTGCAGACGTAGTTCCAGGCGATGAAGTGATCGTGGAAGTCGAAGGCGTTGGTCGCCTCGTTAATCGAATTGTCAGCGAAGCGGATTTTTTCTCCGCCCGTAAAGAGGCTTGAGCAATATGATCAAACATTGGATCAATGGCCGTGAGGTCGAAAGCAAAGATACCTTCACCAACTACAATCCAGCCACCGGCGAAGCGATTGGTGAAGTGGCCAGCGGCGGTGCCGAAGAAGTTGCACAGGCGGTGGCGGCAGCCAAGGAAGCCTTTCCTAAATGGGCCAATACACCGGCCAAAGAGCGCGCACGACTCATGCGCAAACTTGGCGAACTAATTGAGCAAAATGTTCCACACCTGGCCGAGCTGGAAACCCTGGACACGGGCCTGCCGATCCATCAGACCAAAAACGTGTTGATTCCGCGCGCTTCGCACAACTTCGATTTTTTCGCCGAAGTCTGCACCCGCATGGACGGCCACAGTTACCCGGTCGACGACCAGATGCTCAACTACACCTTGTACCAGCCGGTGGGCGTTTGCGGCCTGGTGTCACCCTGGAACGTGCCGTTCATGACGGCAACATGGAAGACAGCACCGTGCCTGGCACTGGGCAACACTGCCGTGCTTAAAATGTCCGAGCTGTCGCCGCTGACGGCCAACGAACTGGGTCGCCTGGCCGTCGAAGCCGGCATTCCGAACGGTGTGCTCAACGTCATCCAGGGCTATGGTGCTACTGCCGGTGACGCGCTGGTCAGGCACCCGGACGTACGAGCGATCTCCTTCACCGGCGGCACTGCCACCGGCAAAAAAATCATGCAAACCGCCGGCCTGAAAAAGTATTCCATGGAACTGGGCGGCAAGTCCCCCGTGTTGATCTTTGAAGATGCCGACCTGGAGCGTGCCCTCGACGCGGCGTTGTTCACCATCTTCTCGCTCAATGGCGAGCGCTGCACCGCCGGTAGCCGTATCTTCATTCAGGAAAGTGTTTACCCGCAGTTCGTGGCTGAGTTCGCGGCACGTGCCAAACGCTTGATCGTCGGTGATCCACAAGACCCGAAAACCCAGGTCGGCTCGATGATCACCCAGGCCCACTACGACAAGGTCACCGGCTACATCAAGATCGGCATCGAAGAAGGCGCCACCCTCCTCGCAGGCGGCCTGGAACGTCCGGCCAACCTGCCAGCCCACTTGAGCAAAGGTCAGTTCATCCAGCCGACGGTGTTCGCCGACGTGAACAATAAAATGCGCATTGCCCAGGAAGAAATCTTCGGTCCGGTAGTGTGCCTGATTCCGTTCAAGGATGAAGCCGAGGCCCTGCAACTGGCTAACGACACCGAATACGGCCTGGCGTCCTACATCTGGACCCAGGACATCGGCAAGGCGCATCGTCTGGCCTACGGCATCGAAGCCGGCATGGTATTCATCAACAGCCAGAACGTGCGTGATCTACGTCAGCCGTTCGGTGGCGTGAAAGGTTCCGGTACCGGGCGCGAAGGTGGCCAATACAGCTTCGAAGTTTTCGCCGAAATCAAGAACGTCTGCATTTCCATGGGCAATCATCACATCCCTCGCTGGGGATTGTGAGCAGCCGATAGCCGCTGCTGAAGGCTGCGATGAGGCGCGCATCAGCTCATCGCGGTTCTCACTGGCCGCTGAATTGAATCGACAAGAATAATTTCAGGAGAATCATCATGGGCGAAGTCGTCCTGGCAGCAAAAGTTTGCCATGTACCGTCGATGTACTTGTCCGAACTGCCGGGCAAACACCACGGCTGCCGTGCTGCAGCTATTGCAGGGCATAAGGAAATAGGTCGTCGCGCGCGTGAGTTAGGTGCCGACACCGCCGTCGTGTTCGACGTGCACTGGCTGGTGAACAGCGGCTACCACGTGAACAACGGTGAGCATTTCAGTGGTGTTTACACAAGCAATGAACTACCGCATTTCATCAAGGACATGGTTTACCACTACCCAGGCTGCCCGGAACTTGGACAACTGATCGCAGAGGAAGCCAACGCGGCCGGGGTGCGCACGCTGTCGCATAACATCCCGAGCCTGGAACTGGAATACGGCACCCTGGTGCCCATGCGCTACATGCACATGGATGTACCTGCAGCCGAAAAACTCAAGGTGATTTCCATCGCGGCCTGGTGTGCCTGGCATCGTCTGGAAGACAGCTTCACTTTCGGCGCCGCCGTACGCCGCGCAATCGAGAAGAGCGACCGCAAAGTCCTGGTGCTGGCCTCCGGTTCTCTGTCACACCGTTTCTCTGACGATCGCGAAGCGGAAGCCAATATCCACAACTGGACRCGCGAATTCGACAAACAGGTCGACATGCACGTGGTCAAGCTGTGGCGTGAAGGTCGATTCAAAGAGTTCTGCGCGATGCTTCCTGATTACGCCGAACACTGCTTCGGCGAGGGCAAGATGCACGACACCGCAATGCTCTTGGGTCTGCTGGGCGGACCGGACTACAACAAGCCGGTCGAAGTCCTCACAGAGCCCTTTGGCAGCTCCGGAACCGGCCAGATCAACGCCATTTTCCCGCTCTGAATTTCGCTCAAGCGGCAGGGACGCGCCCGCCGTTCAGCGCAACTGCCTACCAGGAGGGCACATGCCGCATTTTATTGCTGAATACACCGACAACATCGAGCTACAGGCCGACTTGCCGGGCCTTTTTGAAAAAGTCCACGCGACACTGGGGGGCAGCGGTGTATTTCCGCTGGGGGGTATCCGAAGCCGAGGCGTTCGACTGGATACGTGGCGCATGGCCGACGGTAAACACGATTACGCCTTCGTCCACATGACGCTGAAGGTTGGCCATGGCCGCGACCTGGCGACGCGCCAACAGGTCGCTGAAAAGCTGTTCGAAGTCATTACCGCGCACTTTGCTCCGCTGCAGGCGGAACGTCTGCTGGCGCTGTCGTTTGAAATGATCGAGCTGCACCCCGAGCTGAACTTCAAGCTCAACAACGTGCATGCCTTCCTCAAGCAGCAGGCGAATTAGCAAGCCCTCCCCCCCAACGGCCACTCTCACAAAAAGTACAAAATCATGAGCATAGCCACTTCCGCTACACAGCCTTTGAGCGATGCCTCAATGTCCACCCACCGCACAGTGACTTGGCGGCTGATGCCACTGCTGCTGGTGTGTTACCTGTTTGCTCATCTTGATCGGATCAACATTGGTTTCGCCAAGATGCAGATGGGCGCCGACCTGCAGTTCAGCGATACCGTCTACGGCTTTGGTGCGGGCCTGTTCTTTATTGCCTACGCGATGTTCGGTGTACCCAGCAACATCGCTCTGGATCGCATCGGGCCACGACGCTGGATCGCTTTGTTGATGGTCGTCTGGGGGACCCTGTCGACCAGCATGCTGTTGATCAAAAACGCTGAGGGTTTCTACGCGTTGCGCTTCTTGCTCGGCGTCGCCGAGGCCGGATTTTTCCCAGGCATTTTGGTGTACCTGAACCGCTGGTATCCAGCCAGCAGGCGCGCACAAGTAACCGCGTTGTTTGCCATTGCCGTGCCGCTGGCCGGGGTCGTCGGTGGCCCTCTATCGGGCGGTATCCTGCAAGGCTTTCATGATGTTGGGGGCCTGCGTGGGTGGCAGTGGATGTTCCTGATTGAAGGCGCGCCAGTCGTGCTTCTCGGCTTGCTGGTACTCAAGGTGTTGCCTGACAACTTCGAGTCAGTCAGCTGGCTGAGCAACGAGCAGAAAGACCAACTGCGCAACCAACTGRCTAGCGAAGAGCAACGCAAATCCATCATCTCGTTTGGCGGAATACTGCGAGATCCTCAGGTCTGGCTGCTGGTGGGCATCTATTGCGCGGTCATGTTGGCGGTCAACACGCTAGCTTTCTGGATGCCTACACTGATTCACAGCTCCGGGATTGGCAGCGATGGCAAGGTCGGCCTGCTCAGTGCTCTGCCCTATCTGGCAGGCTGCGGTTTCATGATCGCCTGCGGACGCTCATCGGATCGGCGCCGCGAACGCCGGTGGCACTTGAGTGTGCCATTGCTCATGTCAGCCCTCGGTATCGCCGTAGCCGGACTTTTGCCTGACGATCCCTTCATGGTAATCGGCGGATTGGTGATTGCCGGTATGGGCGCGAGCGCCGCACTACCGATGTTTTGGCAGCTGCCTCCCGCATTCCTGTCAAACAGCACCCAGGCGGCGGGCATCGCCTTGATCAGCTCTCTGGGAAGTATTGCCTCGTTTCTGACACCCAATCTGATTGGCTGGATGCGTGACACCACCCACAGCGCCAGCCTTGCCCTCTACGTCCTCGCGACCTTGATCGTCGCAGGCGCCTTCCTGGTGCTGCGCACGCCTGCCGCCATCGTCAATCCTCATTAAGAGATCCACGTCATGCTCGATCAAGAATTTATCCAGCAAGCCGCTGCTCAACTGGACAACGCCGAACGCTCTCGTGAGCAAGTCGGGCAGTTCTCCATCGCGCATCCACAGATCACCATCGAAGATGCCTATGCCATTCAGCGAGCCTGGGTGGCGCAGAAAATAAAGAACGGACGCAAGCTGGTGGGGCACAAGATTGGCCTGACCTCTCGGGCCATGCAGGTTTCATCAAACATTACAGAACCGGATTACGGGGCGTTGCTTGACGACATGCTGTTCGACGAAGGCACCGATATCCCCTTCAACCGTTTTATCGTGCCGCGCGTTGAAGTGGAGCTGGCATTCATCCTCGGCAAGCCGCTCAAAGGCCCGAACGTGACCATTTTCGATGTACTGGATGCTACTGAATGGGTGATCCCTGCCCTGGAAATCATTGACGCGCGTATTCAGCAGATCGATCCCGAGACCAAAGCCACGCGCAAGGTCTTCGACACCATTTCCGACAATGCGGCGAACGCGGGAGTGGTCATGGGTGGCCGTGCTGTGCGCCCTCATGAAGTCGACCTGCGTAAGGTGCCAGCCGTTTTGTACCGCAATGGCGTGATCGAGGAATCAGGGGTTTCTGCCGCGGTGCTCAATCATCCCGCGAAAGGTGTCGCCTGGCTGGCCAACAAGCTCGCCCCCTACGACGTCACGTTACAACCGGGGCAAATCATTCTGGGAGGGTCGTTTACCCGTCCAGTGGCCGCCAGTCCAGGCGATACCTTCCATGTCGACTACGACATGCTGGGCTCCATCTCCTGCCGCTTCGTCTGACTCCTGGAGGACTGATTCATGGATATGCCCATCAACACATTCAAACAACGCCTGAAAAGTGGCAAGGCTCAAATCGGCCTTTGGCTCGGTCTGGCCAACCCTTACTGCGCAGAGCTGGCAGCCAATGCCGACTTTGATTGGCTATTGATCGACGGCGAGCATGCGCCCAATGATATACGCAGCATGCTTGGCCAATTGCAGGCGATAGCGCCCTACACTAGTCATCCAGTGATCCGCCCTGTCGCTGGCGACACAACGTTGATCAAACAGATTTTGGACATCGGCACACAGACTTTACTGGTGCCGATGGTCGAAAGCGCCGAACAAGCGCGAGAGCTGGTGCGTGCCGTGCACTATCCGCCCAGTGGCGTGCGCGGTGTAGGCAGCGCGTTGGCGCGGGCGTCGCGCTGGAACAGCGTGCCCGGCTACCTGGACAAGGCTGACGAGCAAATATGCCTGCTGGTGCAGATTGAAAGCCTGAAAGGCCTGGAGAATCTGGATGCCATCGTCAACGTCGAAGGCGTTGACGGGGTGTTTATCGGCCCTGCCGACCTCAGCGCTGCGATGGGCCATCGCGGTAACCCGGGCCATCCCGAAGTTCAAGCAGTAATTGAAGACACCATCATACGAATCCGCGATGCCGGCAAAGCGCCCGGCATTCTCAGCGCCGACGAAAGATTGGCCAGACGCTACATCGAGCTCGGCGCGGCATTCGTAGCGGTCGGCGTCGACACCTCTGTACTGATGCAAGGCCTGCAAGCACTGACAAGCAAGTTCAGAAATACCCCGGCCACGATCAGTACCGGCGGTGTTTACTGATTTCAGGTCAATTGCAAATGCTCACCGCTGGCAGACATCAATGCCAGCGGTGACCATTCCGCCTCAACGCTTCAGTGTCTTCAATTCATTGAGTAACACCAACAACGTCTGCAACTTCTCCGCGCCGAAGCGCTCCTGCAAGCGCTCATAGTTCTCTTCCATGCGCCCACTCATACTTTCAAAGCAACGGTCTCCGGCAGCGGTCAGTTTCACCAGCACTCGGCGCTGGTCGTGTTCTGAGCGCCGTCGTTCGACCAACTCTGCGGTCTCCATCCGCGCCAGTACGCCAGTCATGCTGGGCTTGAGAATACATGCCAAGTCCGCCAAGCGATTGATCTCCAGTTCGCCCTGCTGGCTGAGAATCCGCACTACCCGCCATTGTTGCTCAGTGAGGCCTATATCCTTCAGAGAAGGCCGGAAAAAGCTCATGGCCACTTCACGGGCCTGGAGCAGGTTGAGTGTCAAAGACTGTCGGTGCTTGGGCATTTAGAAACGGCTCAAAAATCAGTTAGCATGTTAATAATCTTATCACGCCGAAATAGCGATGACGTTTCTAGCGTCCATAAAAAAACGGCGCATTTAGGCGCCGTCCATTTGGTCGCTAACCAGAGCACGTCAGAGCCTGATAACCGCTTTCAACACAGTCTTGAAGGTTTCCAATTGGTCGTCGCTGAATTGACTGAAGACTTTTTCCTGCTGTTCTCGGGCTATTGTCCATAATCCTTCTGTTTCATCGATACCTTTAACGGTCAGACGCAAGCGCTTATCTTCTTCACAGACCAGCCCCTTACGAGTGAGATTGGCGACGGCCTCTTCGATTTCCCGCTCGGGCATCGCCACCTCCCGTTGCAGATCCGTGAGGCTCAACCCTGCATCGTTCTCCAGCACCATCAACATACGCGCCTCACTTGTCCGCAAACCTGTCGACAATTGCCGCGGCTGATAGCTTGCTTGATACGCGCGCAATGCTTGGGTCATGAGGTAGTACAAATTGTGGCTCAGCCTTCCTTGGAAGTGGCTGCTCGGCGGCTGACCTTCAGCACTTTTTGTCATGCGCGTGTGGGGCAACACCATGGAGTATGCGCCCTGGTGGTACAGCAACGGCGAACGACCAAAATCATCGAAAGCCATTACCCTACCGATCATGATCCAATGATCACCACCGTCCACCTGCTGATATTTTTCGCACTGAAAACGCGCTGAGCAATCAGCAAGAATGGGCGCCCCTCCGTGACCTGACTCGTATTCGATGCCAGCAAAACGATCGTCTTTCGGACGAGCGAAATTGTTCGACAAATCAATTTGATCTGCAGCAAGTACATTCACGGCAAAGTGGGTAGCGGCAGCAAATACATCATGGCTGGTTGATCGCTTATCGATACTCCAGAGAATCAACGGCGGATCGAGCGACACCGAGTTGAAGCTATTGGCCGTCACCCCCACTTTTCGGCCATCGTGATCGGCGGCTGTCACCACTGTCACACCGGTGGCGAAGTTACCTAAGGCGCGGCGAAATGCACGCGAATCGAAGGCAGAAGAAGCTGCAATTTCATTAATATCGGACATGCAAGACTCCCGAGCACGCCCCCTGGGCGCGCTCTGATTATTTTTATGAGGGGCTTGTGGCTTGACGGCGAACGGCCTTAGGCCATTGAGGGATCGGGCTCAAGACCCATCAGTTCGCGGCCAAGTATCTGTGCACAAACGTCATAGTCGGTATAGGCGTGCGCCCCCGTAAGATGTGCGTCGCGGAAAAGGCGTTGCAACTCGTTGGTTTCAAACCAGGCGCCGCCGCCGGCCGCTTCCATCAGACGGTCCACAGCCTGGATACACATTTTCGTGGCATAACCTTGATTGGTACGCCAGAACGTGAGCGTGGTGCGGCTAGGGTACTCGTGGCGCTCGCTGTATTCGGCAATCTCCTCCCAGCTTTTTTCCAGCAACGCTCGGGCAGCCGCAACTTGATGCGTGGATTCGGCCAGGCGCATCAATGCCGGGGTGGCTGCGCCGACAGCGGCACCGGTGTAGGCACGGACGCGGTTGCGGGTTTTCTCGCGGAAGACATCCAGCATGCGCTCGGCAATACCCAGGCTGACAGTCGAAAAACCGCTGGCGAAATAAGGTCGATAAGGGGCGAAGAAAATCTTGCTGTCCGGATACAAACCAAAGCCCGCCGACTTGCCTTCGATCATGTCCTTGGCTTTCTGGATTCGGTGCTCGGGCACGAAAGCATTCTTGACGATCAGGGTTTTGCTACCGCTGCCACGCATACCAACGGCAAACCAGTCATCACGAATTTCGTAGTCACTGCTTGGCAGCACCGCGAAACAATAATCCCGAGTGCCTTCGGCATTCTCGCGAAAGAACCCCATGATGGCCCATTCGGCATGATCACAGCCTGAACTCCATCCCATCTCACCACTGAAAGTGACGCCTCCCTCCACCTCCTCGGTGCGACCAAAAGGCGCGATGCTGCTACTGGCAGTAGCATCGGGGTCATTTCCCCACATCTCATCCTGCAGCTTGCTGGAAAACATTGCGATTTGATGACTGTGAGTACATAGAAGGCTCATGGCCCAGGCCGTGCTGGCACAGGAACCGGCCAACAATGCGATGCAGTCGGCAAACTGAGGCAGAGAGATCTCCATGCCGCCGTACTTTTTCGGCTGCAACGCATGGTGCATACCAATGCCTTTGAGCAAAGCGATATTCTCGGCGGGAACACAACGCGCGCGTTCGGCCTCGAAGGCATTAGCCGCGATAGTAGGCAGAACACCTTTCAGGTCTTCCAGCAGCGGGTTTGGAGTTTTCATGGGCGGTCTCTTTATTATTGGATAGTGGCGCTCCGCTTGGCAGACGCTTGCGAACAGCGCCAGAAGGCACCGTACGCTAGATGGCAAGCGGGTAAGCGCGTCAGCACCCGTTCAGTATGAGGTGCTGGGGCACTACGAAAAATGCACGTTACAAATAGAAGATTGCACTTTTCATAGAGTCTTTAAGCAACGAACAAAACGCGAAGAAGAATGGACCTGAAAGTGATGTTCATCGCTGACTGTTTAAAGATGGCCGCTGCCCTTCCCTCCTGACTTGCCCCCCGCGCCGCCGACTTACCGACAACAGATCCGAGCGAAAAGCCTCATACAAACGAAACGCAATGACTTGTAGAGCGTCGACCAAGCGAAGCAATTTTCACTGCAACAAAGCCTTCTGCTTGAGCACCCTATACCGCGCTAAAAACAACAAAACAAGCTTATTTCGAGCGAACATTTTCCTGCTGGATTGAGCACAGTCAAGGTAGAATTTTTCACGCACAGGCAATATACTAAACACTGCGTATACTAATTATTTCCTTGACGAGAGCCATCCTGGGCTTTTGTTTTTTAGAAACAAATGCACCTGGGTAAGGGATCTTGAAAATGTCGACTAACAAACCTGTATCGACCAACAAATCGATAGTGGGTCGCCCACGAAGCGAAGCTACACGCCGTCAGATCCTGGATGCCACCATCAGGCTGCTGCAGGAAAAATCCATTCAAGCCATCTCAATCGAGGCGATAGCACGAGAAGCTGGCGTTAGTAAATCAACCATATACCGGTGGTGGGACTCCAAAGCGTTAGTCGTTATCGACGCGTTCATAGAGAACCAAATGTTGAAAACAGCCTTGCCACGAGAACTGGGTCCGAGAGAGGCAATTGCTCAGCACTTCCGCTCCCTCGTAGACCAATACTCTGGTTGGGCCGGTCGACTGGTCGCACAAATACTCGCGGAAGGTCAGTCAGATCCCTCTACTTTGAGAGATTTTCGAGAGCGGTTTCATTATGGAAGGCGCGCGATAATTCGAGAAACGCTAGAGGAATGGAGGGTGAGCGGCGAGATATCTCCCGATACGGATATCGAGATACTGATGGATTTGATTTACGGGGCCGTTTACATGCGACTCATGATTGGACACGCCCCACTTAACCAAGCGTTTGCCGAGTCGCATATAAACTTTGTGTACCACTTACTGGGTGTCAAGAGCACTGACCCCGAGGCCTAGTCGTTATTAATCAAGTTCAGTGCGCAGGCGTTGAGTTGATCGGATACCGACGTCGAGCCATTGGAAACGAACACCCCGCTCATCTCGCTATAAGACTGATCGAAGTACTCGCCCCAATTGGGTCATTTCTTTTGCGTAGCGCGGACGAGCTTATCGGCAACGCCCATCAGCACATTGTTACCGGCTACCCAGACGCCCAGGTTCTGAACCGGAGTGGAACGTTTGGCCTTCGGATCCTCGCGTCCCATCTCCGGGTTTTTATGACAGGCAACCGGCGCGTTGAGTATCAGCCTGCGTAAACAGGAATTGGCATGGTCGCACCACACGATCTCAGCCTCACGACCTTCGATTACCTTCACCGCATAATCAGGGTCGGCCAGCATCTGCCGTGCCAGCATGCTTGCATCGACATCGCCGTCCCAAATAGCCGCCGCCGCTTGCCGGGGATCTGGAGTACTGGAAAGGAACAGGAGCACCCCGCTACCTAGTGCCTTGCGGAAGGCCTGCGGCTCCCCGTGGTTCAGCATGTTGCCGGAAGTACTCGGCACATTGTCACGCATCGACTCGTAGTTGCCCTCGCTTAGGGAGATGAAGTCCAGGCCGACCTCGGCGATGTGCGCTGCGACCTCAGCGTAACCCTCCGGCCCCTGGCCGTCGGGCATATGGTCATTCACACTCATACGCACCCCCACCGGATAATCCGGGCCGACTTCGGCGCGCACTGCTGCAACCACATCGCGCAAGGCTCTAGCGCGATTCGCAACCGAACCACCGTATTCATCGCTGCGTTGATTGGCCAACGGGGACAAAAAGGACGAGTAGAAGTAGCACATGTGTGCGCCAATCTCGACGCCATCGAAACCACTAGCCTTGGCCCGGCGTGCACCGGCGACGACGCTCGCCTCGATGTCCTTGATCTCCTGGATGCTGGCCTCGTGTGGCACTGGTGTTATTCGGCCACCGGGGATATGGAGATGGTTGGGCAAGCCGCCAGCCCCCAGGTTCACCGGCTTCGGGCTGGCCGCCAAAATCCACTGACCGTTGCGCGGCACGCCCATGCGGCCGAAGCTCGGAAACAGCTGCGCGAACACTGCCGCACCACATTCATGTACAGCATCGGACACACGCTTGAGGTCATCGACGAATGCGTCTTTGTCAAAGCGAAGGTTTGGCGAAAACGGCGACTCATTCCAGGCTCGTTCGCTGCATACCGATCCACCAACGATGACCAGGCCCACCCCGCCCTGCGCACGACGCTTGAGGAACGCGATGGTCTGCTCACTTGGGCGGCCGTCCTCGGTCGGGCGAAGTACCGCCATCGGCCCAAGGATAATGCGGTTTTTAATCTGCAATCCATTGATCTGCAGCGGGCTTGCCAGCACCTTGGCTGCATTGCTTGTATTCATCGAAATGTTGGTCATGGTCAAAACTACTCTTGCCTGTATAGGGTCGGCTTGCCGGGTTCAATCAACTGAATCCGAATCGACTTACATGATTGAGTTGGCGCCACCGTCCACGGGAATATTGATCCCGGTGACCCATTTAGACTCATCAGAGGTCAGGTAAAGGCCTGCCCAAGCGACAGCGATCGGCTCGCCCGGCTTACCSGTCAGGGTGCGCTCCACGATCGGGGCCACGGGTGCCTTGTCGCCAAACTCCCGATACATCGCCTGAACCGGCGGGGTGTTCATTACACCAGGGCTGACCGAGTTAACCCGTACACCAACAGCGATGCCTTCTGCGGCCAGTTGGCGCGTCAGGGCAAGGACCGCACCTTTCGCCGCGGCATGTGCAGCCTGCGGCAGCGCTCTCGCTCCCTGCATGCCAGCACCGGAGCCGATGTTGACGATGGCACCTTTGGACTTCACCAGATACGGCCAGGCAAGCTGGCAAGCGCGCCAGACAAGATCGAGTTCATTCTGGATAGTGAAGACATAATCGGCGTCGCTCTGCACCGCAAAAGGCGCAAAACGCGGCAGACTGGCATTATTGTAGAGCGCGTCAATGCGGCCATACCAAGCGGCAGCACCATCGATCCAACGCGCTACATCGTCGCGGTCGCTGAGGTCAACAGGAGCGACCACGTCGATGGAATGACCATCGCTTTCTACCAATTTCGCGGTTTCTGCGGCCGTCTGCGGATTGATGTCGCAGCCGACGACGATCGCACCTTCGCTGGCGAACAGGCGAGCTGTCTCGCGCCCCATCCCACTGCCAATGCCGGTCAGTAAAACCACCTTGTCCTGCAATCGCTTGCTCATACCAATCCTCTCGTAAGGGACTTCATATTTTTGTTGTTTTACATCACGCCTTACGGGTACCTAGACGAAAGCAGAGGGCGGACAAAAGCCCCAACGCCAATGCCGCCCAGCCCAAGCTGCCATAGCCAACATGCAGGGCGAGCACGCCCCCCAGGAGTGGGCCAGTAGCCGAACCCGCCATGACCATCACCGGAGTGGCTGCGACCACGCGACCGGACGGATCCAGTCGCGCAAGTACCCCGAATGCGAACACATGGGTGAATGTGACGACGGCGATGAGAACTGAGGTCGCTACGATGTAAACCCCGTAACCACTGAACTGGGTCACAGCAACTGCTGCAGTGGCTTGTATCAGAGGTCCCGCCATGACTACGCCCGAGGCCGGCAAGCGGCGTTCAAGGAGACTGGAAAGGGCGACAGGTACGAGATTCACGAAGCCACTGATGACAAGCACCGTGGTGATCTGCGCCGCGCTGAATCCGTGCCAGCCTCCTACACGCTCGATGAATCCGAAGACCATCGAATGGCTCACCATCAATAGACTCACGCCAGCGATGCCGAACCATACTCGCGCAGGCAACTTGGCGAGCTTGGATCGATCGTGCTGGATCGCACGGGCGGCCTTCGGAAAAGCCAGCAGTGCGGCGAGTGCGGCAGTAAACATGATGCCCGACATTGTGTAGAAGAATATGTTCGGGCCGTTCTTGCCCACTAGCGGAGGCAGCGTCGCCATCACCAGGATGGACAGTAGGCTCAGCGAGCTAAATGCCATTGCCGCTGTGCGGTGCGGATTGGCAGTGCCACCCATCGTCCCGTGAACGATCGACAGGCCGCAGCCGACCGCCAGACCTGCCACGACATGCGCCGAAGCCAAAAGGGTATAGCTACCACTTACGCTTGGCATGCTGGCGAAGGCCATACCCGCCACGGCATAAGCCGCCGACGTTATGCGCTTGCGGTTGAGTCGGGATAGTTTTGGTGCAATACACAGGCTGCTGAGCACGACCGACCCGAGGAACAGAGTCAGAAGGAACCCGGCACGCTGCGGATCAAGTGCCAGTTGCCCGATCAGGACGATTCCAACCCAGATCGGCAAAGTGGTGATATCCATCAGGCCAGCGCAATGCCCGATGACGAGCGCCGCGGTACCGTAGCGGGCTTCCTTCCGGTTGCCAGCAGCCTTCGTCAGAGAGTCAGAAACAGAATGTGAGCTCATTGGTCTTTAGCCTTTAGGTAGCCGACAAGCAATTCAAGGTCGGCGTCGGTTATTTCGGTTTTACGAAATGCCGGCATGATCAGTACGCCGTTGCGAACGAAATACTTGATGAAGGCCGGGGGCATGTCAGTGCGCTCTTCCAATGCAGCCGGTAAGCTGCCGCCATACTTGGCCGCCAGCGAAGCTGTGCCAGGCATGCGTGAAGCTGCGACGTGACAGATCGCACACCACTGATCGAAAACCTGCTTGCCACGCTGACCCGGTTCGACGTCCCTGGCCGGTTCGGAGGCGACTGCCAGACCTGCCAGCATCATCAGCACGATGAAACTGTTCGTTTTCATTTGGTGCCCTTCCTCAAATGCTTGGGCCAGATGCCGTAGCGGCCCGGCGAAAGAGTTCCGTTAGGATCGATGGCGTCCTTGATGACCTCGTTCAAGTGCAGCAGGCTGTTGTTGTTGTACGAATACAGGCCCATGGCCTGGTCCTGGAATTCCGGGTGGCAACGATATTCGCCCCAGCCATGCTGTGCGCCAATATCGAGCAGCGTCCGATACGCCTTGATGGAGGCTTTGTTCATCGCCGTATCATCGGTAATCGGGAAGCCCACGATGAAAAGGAAAGCGCGCTCGAAAAACGGCGCAGGCAACGCAAAAGGCCTGAGGTTCCAGATCGGCACATTCTGCAGCGCAGGCATGGTGCGGTGCGCTTCTTCGAAGACACGGTTGGCTTCGAGGATGCCTTGCGCAGTCTGTGGAATGACTGGAGAGAACCACATATGGCCGCGCATTGGGTGCGGGTTGCCTCCGGCACGCGTGCCCATACCGAAGAAGTCCATGTTTGGTACACCCACATCCTGTGGGTAAACCGTCCACTCAGCGGAAGCCTTGCGCGGATCGGTCTGAATCTGGCCAGCCTGAAAGCGCACTCCCTTGATCGACTTTGCGGCCAGCTCCTGTACCGCCTCCCACTGGGCCTGGATCACCTTCGGTGGTCCGTAGAACTTCAGGTTAAGCACCCAGTAAGGAATGTTGTTGTCCTGTCCATACTTCTGCAACTCTGCCGAAAAGCCAACGCTGGCTTTCGCAACCAGCTCGGCATGCGGTTTCTGCAACTGCGGCGGGCCATCATAAAATGCGTCGACAAGGTGTTTCGTGTAATTGCTGACACCCAGCAGCGGGCTACCCATTTCCGGAGCACCAGGGGCTAACCCAGTGTTCTCGACGTACTTGAGCAATTCCACTACCGCGTGCAGGTCGTCATAACGCGCGGCCATCACCATGCCATGCATGAAGGCTTCTGGTGCCGGCATCAACCAAATGCCCATCTTGGTGACAACGCCGAAATTGGACTGGGAAAAAATGCCATCCAGGATCGGCCCCATGCCCATCTTGAATTGCCCCCACGTCTGGGAACCGGGAAGCGCTCCCATTCCTGTGCGAACCACCTCCCCATTTGCCAGCACCACCTCCATTCCGCAGTGCGAATCGAAATGGTTGCGAAAGCGCGACAGCGTGTGACCTACTCCATGGTCAAGCGCATTGCCAACCACACTGCCCCAGCCGGGGTCGGCGACATCCAACCACACTTTCAGGCCACGTTCCTGGATGTAGTTATACAGATCGAAATAGCTGACGCCGGGCTCCACGATTGCGTAGCCATTGCTTTCGTTGACCTCAATGATGCGGTTCATCCGCTTCAGATCCAGCACAACACTGCCGCCATGATTGGGCGCTGAACCACCGTAGCCGAGGTTTTTGCCGGTGGAAATCGTATAAAGCGGTATGCGGTGCTTATCGGCAATGCGCACGACCGCCTGCACCTCTTCAACCGAACCGGGCGCCACGGCAGCTGATGCGCTTCGATCCTCGGGCGTGTCGCGCAGCGGGGAATAAGAATCACGGTAGGGAAACAGATCCTCGTCCTCAACGAAGACCCATTCTTTTCCGACTACACCAGCAAACGCCTGTAGCGCGACGGAAAAAACTTCGGGGGAAACATTCGGGGGTGTTCTCATAATTCACGCGATGATCCATGAAACCAAAGGATTGGGTTGGCTCGCCGGTACGTCGTACTGATGCAGCACAACAGTACGGCGCGACTGGCTGCGTGCTTGTTCTGCAAGGCAGTGCCAAACCTCGCGCGTGGTGAGTCCGGCGACAGCGCCACCTTGCTCACGCCAAAACGGTACGAGCGATTCCTGCCAAAGCCTCGTGAGTCCATTCGTGACTTCAAGCCGCGCACTGCCTTTTTTGGCATGCTCAATGGCGAAAGCCAGGCTTTGCGGCAATCGGCGGTCCGTCACGACAAAGCGAACGTCAAACTGACTGGGGTCGAATGGTTCTCGAGCGATCTCTCCGGATGGCTTCGCGAGCACCGGTAGCGCCCCCAGCATGGCGAGCGTCGCGGCACTTGCGGTGGACACGAGAAACTGGCGCCGCCCAAATCCGAGATTGGAAATATTGGGGATCGACATGCTCACTCCCCGAAAATGTTGAGGAATGTAGCGGAGCTCTGAACCCCGATTAAGAGACTGAGATCGGCGTCGAGGATCGAGCCGTTGGTATCGCGCGTCGAAGCAGCGTTGACGGGGAAGTTTTGGAAATCAGCGGACGCGAATTGCTTGTCGCGTTCAGCCACCTGTTCACTGGTCGAGTGCCAGATGCGGCCCACAATGGTAACGGTCGCAACATCGCCTTTCAGGCTCGAACCCTGATGCATGTTTGTTTCCTCCGCGCGTTCTTGTTGTTGTGCCCGTGACAGGCTTCATATGCGCGAAACAAAAAATATACGATCCGTACCGTTTTGTGCAAGCTTACTTTTTTCGGTTTCGTCAGCTGGCAGCCTTCACCTGCCTACAGAGTCAGCCCTCATGGGCCTTCCACACTCGCCAAGCCAAGCCCAAAGCGTTTTTTTACATTGCTTCTTGAGTGGTCTGTTGGCTACGATCAGAAACGCCTCAGCTTGATTTCAGCAGGCAGCCGCCCACGCCGCAGAGTGAGCACATGCAGCTTTACGCTCCTGTTAAAATTAGTCATTTATTAAGGAATACTTTATGCAGGAGAAGTCTTTAGGACGACCACGCAGCGAAGCTACTCGACTGCAAATACTGAATTCGACCATCAAGTTGCTACACGAGAACTCTATTCAGGCCATCTCGATTGAGGCAATTGCAAAGGAAGCCGGTGTCAGCAAAGCAACGATCTACAGATGGTGGGACTCTAAAGCATTGCTCGTGATTGACGCATTCATTGAAAACCATCTTCTCAAGACCCCACTGCCAATTGAACTCGGTCCCAAAAAGGCCATCGCTGCTCATTTCCGCACACTGGTAGAGCAGTTTTCTGGTTGGCCAGGCCGAATACTTGCTCAAATCATAGCCGAGGGACAATCTGACCCTTCAGTATTACGAGCCTTTCGAGAGAGATTCCACTATGGGCGACGCGCGATAGTTAAAGAAACACTTGAAGAATGGAAACGCAGCGGCGAGATCCCAAGCGACACCGATGTCGAGTCGCTTATGGACATCATCTACTCAGCAGTCTACATGCGCTTGTTGGTTGGCCATGCCCCATTGAACGAGGAGTTTGCCAAGTCGCATATCGACTACATATACCACTTGCTGGGAGTAACGAACTCAGAAAACTGAACAGCACTGTTTGGCTGCTGATCGTTATAAAGTATGAGTTGACTCAGTCCCGATTCACCCTGAGAGGTGAATCGGGACTTTTTGACAGATAACGTCAACCTGGTGCTTTAGATAGGCTGCCCCAAGTATTGATAGGTTTTCAGCAATAGAGCCGCCGACTGCTCTCTATTTTTCAGTGGGTCTTCCTGCTCATAGCGACAAAGTTGTAATGAAGCTTCGCAAATGATTTTGCACCGTTCAAATCGGCGCTCGCTATACATCGCCAATGCCTCGTTAACAGATTGGGTCTTGGATATGCAGTCTGCAAGCACGACGGCATCTTCGATGGCCATGCCACCTCCAGACGTCATATGCGGTGTTGGTGAATGTGCAGCATCGCCGATGAGCACTACGCGGCCGCGGTACCAAGGTGCCGGCACCAGCGTGATATCCAGCGGACGGAAGATAACCTGCCTGGCATCGGTCACCTGCTCAAGAGCTTCCAATACAGCGGGCGCGGTATATTCGGCAAGGCGTTCGCGAATCATCGCGCTCGCTTGATCCTCTGGTACCCGCAGAGGCTCCACACTGTTCTCGAGATAAAACAGGTAGCAGCTGTTCTCCGATGTCGGGAAAGAACCCACCGTTTTCCCTGTCGGGCTGCGGTACAGACAGAACCCATCAATCTGAGCCGGACGCGGCGCGTTGAAACGCCAGACACTCTGACCTGCAAAATGCGGCCTGCACTCAGTACCGAAAACCTGATCGCGGAGCTTGGAGTAGGCTCCATCCGCAGCCACTACCAAGTCATAGGTAGCCTCGCGACCATCCGAGAATTTAACTTCGACGCAGTCCCCACGGTCGTCGAGATGTTCGATCGTCAACCCTTTATCCAGAACCGCCCCAGCCCCTTGCGCTGCCGACTCCAGGATTCGAGCAAGTTCTGGCCGACGGATGCCACAGCTGGGGGGGGCAGGGTCCGATCGCAGGAGTTGACCTGAGGAATCGAATTGCCGAAACGCGTCGAATCGCATACCACTGTCGAGACAAGGCTCCGCCAATCCGATCATGTCCAATGCTCGGACCGTGTTGTGTAACAGGCAAATGCCAGACCCTGCCGAGGGAATCCCCGGCTTGATATCAATACAGTGGACGTCCACTCCCGCCCTGCGCAGTGCATAAGCTGCGGTGGCACCGCCGATTCCGCTGCCTACAATCAAAATGCGTTTAACTTGACTCATTCTTGTCTCCTCTCCGCTTCTATGGCGGGTGGTAGCTGCTACTCAATTACACAGCTTGTTTGCCAATTCCGGTACATCGAAGTACGCCTCGGCAAGAGACATCCGCGACCGGGTATAGCCCTCGTATAGTCATCTGCGGCAAGCCTTCAGGCGTCGCGCAGTACTGCTTCAATTGCAGCGACGAGCAAATCCACTGGGCAGGACTGTCCAAGCCTTCAACTACCCTCGCATCCCGCGCTTCATGCCGCTCACCAGACATCGGCGTTGCTAAGAACAAACCAAATCTATACGTTCCGTTTTGTTTCCGCAACCATGCCGAGTAAAACCTAGATTTACGCAATAGAGCCATTGACAACGCCAATCTCAGACAACAATACTTTGTATACGCATCGTTTTGTTAGTGCTACCTTCAATTAGATAGCTATTCATAGCCGGAGCGCGGCTTACGTAGGCCGCCTCGCGTTTACTTCAACTCTCTCTGCCGTTTCGGAGCTCGACGCATGACCGCTAATTCCCAGTCTCCCGTGTTCGTTTCAAGCGCTGCCGCGCAGGCCGTTTTCCGTTGGAAAGATGCGATTGCCGCGCTTCAGGCCGCTTATGGGCAACATTTGCCAGCCAGGGCTACCCCGCCTCGTACCGTTGCAAGTCTTGAAAAAACCTGGCTTCGCACCTTGCCGGCAATTCCGGCAAGTGGACGCTACTTCGGCGCCAAGCTGATGGGGTCGAACATGGGCGATGCGCCACCGGGGATCGAATACGTCATCGTTCTGTTTGACCGAACGACCAATCGCATTGCCGCTTTCATTGACGCAAATCTGATGACTGGATTCCGGACTGCAGCTACGTCGGCAGCAGCCCTTGACCGCCTCGCCCCACAGAAACCTGTTCGTCTAGCCGTCATTGGAAGTGGGTTGGAAGCCTCGATGCACACCCGTGCCTTCGCAAGTGTCCGCGAACTGACCGAAATAACCGTCTACAGCCCGACGCCTGAACGGCGCGAAGCGTTTGCCACAGCGGCGACGCGAGATCTCGGTGTACCCGCTCGCGGAGTTGGTTCGGCACAAGAGGCCGTGGAAGGCGCCGACATCGTGCTGACTGCCGCACGCTCACGCGATGAAAAGCCGATTTTGTTCGGCGAGTGGTTGAAGCCGGACGCCATTGTCGTTTCGATCGGTTCGACCATCCCGGAGCAGCGTGAAATAGACATTTCCGTCGTAGAGCGCAGTGACTTGATCATCTGCGACACCCTGGAAGAAGTGCTGGAAGAGACAGGAGACATGCTTGCTGCCCATACCGCCGGGATCGAATTTCGACACAAAGCCTTCAGCCTGTCTGACCTGATGAGTGGCGCCTGCAGTGAGCAGTTGAAGCAAGCCAAGGCCCCGATGTTTAAGTCAGTCGGCGGTGGTCTTCAAGACATTGTGGTAGCGGAACTCATCCTGACCAAGGCACTTGAAGCAGGGCTCGCAACACCACTGCCAATCGATTTTGAAACAAAGCGCTGAGCGAACAGCGACGACTATCACCAACCCTGACTAACAGGAGCCTTACATGGCCAATTACAATAAGAAAGACGCTCGAGACTGGGCACGCGAAAAACTCGTTGGGGTCGCCAACGTTACGATTCCAACAATGACCTCCGACTTCAAACGCATCAATGAGAAAGCCGTTCGCCACGACGTAGAACTGGCAATCAAGCATGGCTTCGTCGGTTCGCTGTCCTGCTCGGAGGTAGCCATCACCCAAGAGCAGTACGGTGAGTTCTGTCAAATCATGGCCGATCAAGCAGCCGGCCGTCTCGTGATCGTTCACCACGCGGTGTTCAACACGCTGGAAGATAACATTGAGGCCGTGAAGCGAGCCGAAGCTGCCGGCGCCGACCTTGTACTGCTTGGCTATCCTCCGTTCTTCTATCCGAAGTCCTATGACGAAGTATTCGAGTACACCAAGGCGATCTGCGACGCGACGAACCTGGGCGTAATCATCTTCCCGCTGCCCGCCTGGGGTTTCAGCCGCTTGCACCCTGCCGATATTCCGCTGGCGGTGCTGCGTCGCATGGTCGACGAGATCCCCAACGTCGTTGCAATCAAAGCCGAAGGCGGACTGCCTTACATCATGTCGGCGATCGAAGTTCACCGCGAATTCCATGAAGAAGTCGTTATCTCATCTCCGCTTGAGTATGAGTACGTGCCTTTGGCACAAGTGATGGACATCCCATTCTGCGGAACCAACTACTCCTCTTACTACGGCCCATTGCTACCACAGATCCACAAGTTGATCCGTGCGGGCAACTACGATGAGGCAACTCAGCTCTGGTACAAAATGGATCCGGCACGTAAAGCGTTTGCAAGCCTCCCAATGGCGGCAAACGGGCTTCTCAATCGCATGATGTGGAAATACCAAGGCTGGTTGCAGGGTTACAACGGTGGTCCTATGCCGCACCCGACCCAACGTGTGTACCAGCGCGACATGGCTGTGCTACGTAAAGGGCTGGAAGCTGCTGGACTGAACCCGACCACCGACCTCGATGAAGCCTTCTTCATCGGTCGTAACTCCATTTGAGGTCTGCCCGATGAATAGCACCGCAACCTTGAATCTGAAAGACCCCGACCTGCTGCGTCAGGCAATGTTGATCGACGGCGAATGGGTCCAGGCAGACAGTGGCCAGACAATCGAGATCCACAATCCAGCCACTGGTGAATGGGTAGCGCGCGTACCAAACGGTGGAGAGTCCGAGACTCGCCGCGCAATCGCAGCGGCCGAACGCGCCATGCAGGGATGGCGCAAGACGCTGCCAAAGGAGCGTGCAAAGGTCCTGCGCAAGCTCTATGAGCTAATGCTTGAAAACATCGAGGACCTGGCGGTCATCCTGACGGCCGAACAGGGTAAGCCCTTGGTGGAATCCCGTGGCGAAATCCTTTACGCCGCAAGCTTCATCGAATGGTTCGGGGAAGAGGCGAAGCGCGTGAATGGCGACATCATTCCGCAGAATGTAGACGGTCGGCGCATTCTCGTGCAGAAAGCCCCTATCGGTGTTTTTGCAGCCATCACACCGTGGAACTTCCCCTCCGCGATGATTACACGCAAAGCCGGTCCGGGCTGGGCGGTTGGTTGCGCTGGAGTTATCAAGCCGGCCAGTCAGACCCCCCTTTCGGCACTGGCTTTGGCCGTACTCGCCGAGCGCGCCGGTCTGCCGCCTGGTGTGTGCAACGTCGTCACGGGCTCGGCCCGCGCAATCGGCGGGGAGCTCACCGCAAACCCGGTCGTTCGGAAGTTGTCTTTCACAGGTTCGACCGAAGTTGGATCGCTGCTGCTGGCCCAGTGCGCTCCGACCATCAAAAAGGCGAGTATGGAACTGGGCGGCAACGCGCCGTTCATCGTCTTTGACGATGCTGATATCGATGCCGCAGTGAAAGGTGCAATTGCCGCCAAGTACCGCAACACAGGTCAAGCCTGCGTTGCCGCCAACCGCATGCTCGTTCAATCGGGTGTTTACGATCAGTTTGCGAAGAAGCTCGCGGATGCAGCCGCTGCGCTCAGGGTTGGTAATGGCATGGATGACGGTGTGGTACTGGGTCCGCTCATCAATGGGGATGCAGTGCAAAAGGTCGAAGAGCACATTGCCGATGCGGTGAAAAAAGGTGCACGCATTGCTACCGGAGGCAAGCGTCACCCCTTGGGCGGTAGTTACTTCGAGCCAACAGTGCTCACCGATGTGTCACGCGATGCACTGATCTTCAATGATGAAACCTTCGGCCCTGTCGCTCCCCTCTTCCGTTTCGAGACTGAGGACGAGGCAATTGCGATGGCCAACGACACACCTTTTGGCTTGGCAGCCTATGTGTACGCACGTGACGTCGGTCTGATCTTCCGTGTCGTCGACAATCTTGAGTTCGGCATGGTGGGCGTCAACGAGGGGATGATCTCCACAGAAGTTGCACCCTTCGGCGGCGTGAAGACCTCCGGACTTGGCCGGGAAGGCTCAAAATACGGGATCGACGACTACCTGGAAATCAAGTACGTCGCACTGGGCGGCTTGTAAGCCGGCGATAGTGGGTGAGGTGGTGTATGTCTATAAAACATGCGCCCTCACCTACACGCATTCATCACGGCGCTGTAAATTTTGCTCAATGGCCTCACTGATAAGACGTATCAGTGGGGCTCCAAACCCTCGTCTCGCTCTACGAGATCGACACAAGTTACGCATCTGATACCACGGCCAAAAGCAGACACTCACTAGGCAATCTGATGAGATGCGGCGTGTAATGACATCCAGTTCAATAATTGAAGTCATGCCCCAACTCCGCCTGCATCCACTCCAGAAATCTTCTGACCCTTGGGAAGTTGGAATGCGCTTTCGGGAAAACCAGGTGGTGTGCAGTGATTGCCGCACTCAACTGCGGCACTACCTCGACCAACGTTCCACGCGCTAGATAATCCTGCGCAAGCAGTGTGCTTTCCAGGGCAAATCCAAGCCCGTGGCTGGCTGCCTCCAGCGTCATGTAGGAACGGTCAAAACTCAGTGTGTAAGGCTTTTCAGGGCGCGATAAACCATGTTGTGCAAACAACTGTGGCCACTTGATCAGCGTCGCCTCCGACAGAATCAGGTTGCAGTCCAGCAAATCCGCAATGGCATGAATGGGTCGTTTTTCCAGGAGTTTGGGAGAAGCCATGACCGCGATTTTTTCATTGCGCACCGTGCGCACTTCGAAACTGGGCCAGTTGGGCATTCCGTGGCGGATGTCCACGTCGATCTTGTCCCGGCTGAAGTGCAGTGACTCATAGGAACACGAAAGGTTGAGCTGGATGTCAGGATGACTCTGGCGGAATTGCTCCAGACGCGGCATCAGCCACAGCAGTCCGAAACTGGGCGATGAGTGCAAGCGCAGGCAATCGAGGCTGAAGTCACTGGTCGCGCGCTCGGTCGCCACGGCAAGGCTGTGCAGGATGCCGGACACCTCGGTCAGGTACTGCTCGCCCACCGGCGTCAGGGTCACGCCTCTGGCGGTTCGGAAAAACAGCTGTCGCCCGATCATCGCCTCAAGCTTGGCCAATTGGTGGCTGACCGCCGAAGGCGTTAAGTCCAGCAATTCGGCAGCGCGGGCGACATTGCCAAAGCGCGCTGTCTGCTCAAAGGCCTGAATGGCTTTCAGGGGTGGCAGTGTCGGGGGTACTTCGCCGGTTGAACGCATGGTGATGGTTTTTCCGCTGTAAATAGCCTGAGCCGGGCATCGAGCCATTCAACCATCCAACTGCAAAAATGACGAGTGCTGAATTTTTTTCAGTACCCAGTGAAGTTCGCGTTATTGCTCAGGAACGGGGTGGAGCACAAGCTGAGTCATCGATTCGCTACGGATCGACCCAATAGCACTCTCCAATAAGAACAATGAGGTACTCCCATGCTTCTCCAAGGCAAAGTCGCGATCATCACCGGTGCAGCCTCCGCACGTGGCATTGGCCGCGCGACAGCGACCACCTTCGCGCAACAGGGCGCACAGGTTGTGATCCTCGACTTGGATGAATCCGCCGCCCGCGATGCCGCCGCCTCCCTGGGCGAAGGCCATCTGGGTCTGGCCGCCAACGTCGCTGATGAATCACAGGTTCAGCAGGCCGTCGCGAAAATCATCGAGCATTTCGGTCGCATCGACATTCTGGTCAACAATGCTGGCATCACCCAGCCTCTCAAAACCCTGGATATTCGCCCTTCGGACTACGACAAGGTGCTGGACGTAAGCCTGCGCGGCACCCTGCTCATGTCCCAGGCAGTGATTCCGCTGATGCGCCAGCAGTCCGGCGGCAGCATCGTCTGCATGTCCTCGGTTTCCGCGCAACGAGGCGGTGGCATTTTCGGCGGCCCTCACTACAGTGCCGCCAAAGCGGGTGTGCTGGGCCTGGCCAAAGCCATGGCGCGGGAACTGGGACCGGACAAGGTGCGCGTCAACTCCATCGCCCCCGGCTTGATCCACACCGACATCACCGGCGGCCTGATGCAGGACGACCGTCGCCACGCGATCATCGACGGCATCCCCCTGGGGCGTCTGGGGGAAGCTCAGGACGTCGCCAATGCGGCCCTGTTCCTGGCCAGCGACCTATCCTCTTACCTGACCGGCATCACCCTGGATGTGAACGGCGGCATGCTGATTCACTGAGTACACCTGGGCGGGCCTGCCCGGCCCGTGCGGTTCTGGATCGACGATGCAGCCGGGCCTCGGGCCCTGGCGGTCAATAAAAACAAGAGATCGAACCATCATGACAACCCTGTCGCTCGAAGCGGTTTCGACCGTGCGCTCCTCCGCCTACCGTAAAACGGCCTGGCGCCTGATGCCGTTCCTGATGCTGTGCTATCTGTGCGCGTATCTGGACCGGGTCAACGTCGGCTTCGCCAAGCTGCAAATGATGAACGACCTGGCCCTCAGCGAAACAGTCTATGGACTGGGCGCGGGCATGTTCTTCATCGGTTACTTCCTCTGCGAGGTGCCGAGCAACATCATCCTGCACAAGGTCGGCGCTCGGGTCTGGATCGCCCGCATCATGATCACCTGGGGCATCGTCTCGGCCCTGTTCGCCTTCGTCGAAACTGCCTGGCAATTCTATGCCTTGCGCTTTCTGCTTGGCATTGCCGAAGCCGGCCTGGCGCCGGGCCTGTTGCTGTACCTGACCTACTGGTTCCCGTCCTACCGCCGTGCACGCATGACCGTGTTGTGGTTCATCGCCATTCCGCTGTCGGGCATGGTGGGTGGCCCTCTTTCCGGCTGGATCATGAACCACTTTGCCGGCCTGCACGGTTGGGCCGGCTGGCAATGGATGTTCGTGCTCGAAGCTGTGCCCACCGTTCTTATCGGCTTGCTGGTACTGAGCTACCTCAAGGATGGCGTACATCAAGCCACCTGGCTCGATGACGACGAAAAAGCACTGATCCGCCGCGAGCTGGCCGAGGATGACCAGCAGAAAATCACCCATGCGTCGGTGGGCGAGTTTATTCGCGACCGTCGTCTGTGGTTGCTCGCAGGCATCTACTTCTGCGTTGTAATGGGCCAGTACGCGATCACCTTCTGGCTACCGACACTGGTACGCAACGCCGGGGTTTCCGATCCGCTGCACATCGGTTTCCTGACCAGCCTGCCCTACCTCTGCGCCATCGTGGCAATGCTGCTGGTCGGTCGCAGTGGCGACAAACACCGCGAGCGACGCTGGCACCTGATCGCCCCGATGATTGCCGGCGCACTCGGCCTGACCCTCGCCGCATTGCTGGGCGGCAATATCGTCCTGTCCATCCTGAGCCTGTGCCTGGCGGCGTCCGGCATTCTGTCGGCGACGTCGCTGTTCTGGATGCTGCCCACCACATTGCTCGGGGGCGTTTCCGCCGCCGCGGGCATTGCGGCAATCAACAGCTTCGCCAACCTCGCCGGGTTCTGCTCGCCTTACCTGATCGGCTGGATCACCACACAGACCGGCTCCAGCGCCATCGGCATGTACCTGATCACCGGTGTGCTGGTGAGCGGCGCCCTGCTGGTCCTGCGCATTCCCGCCGCCCTGGTCAATCGTTGAGTTAACGGAGTTTCATCATGACAACCCAGTCTTCACACGCTTCAAGCAAGAGTCTGGCGCAGCGCGCCCACAATATTCGTCGTCACTCGCTGCGCATGGGGCAAGTCCAGGGCCAGGGTTATGTCGGCCAGGCCCTCGGGGCGGCCGACCTGCTGGCCGTGTCCTACTTCCATGCGTTGAATCTTAAGCCTGAGGACCCGGAATGGGAGGAACGTGATCGCTTCTACCTCTCCATCGGTCACTACGCCATTGCGCTGTATGCCGCCCTGATCGAAGCCAAAATCATCCCGCTCGATGAACTGAAAACCTACGGTTCGGACGACAGCCGCCTGCCGATGTCGGGCATGGCCGCCTACACCCCGGGCATGGAAATCACCGGGGGCTCGCTGGGTCAGGGCCTGGGCATCGCTGTCGGTGCCTGCCTGGGTCTCAAGCGCAAAGGCTCGGCCTCCTTCGTCTACAACCTGCTGTCGGACGGCGAGCTGAATGAAGGCTCGACCTGGGAAGCCGTGATGTCGGCGGCGCACTGGAAGCTCGACAACCTGATCGCCATCGTCGACGTCAACAATCAGCAAGCCGATGGCTATTCGAGCGAAATCCTGTCGTTCGAACCCATTGTCGATCGCTGGCAAGCGTTCGGCTGGTTCACCCAGCGCGTCGATGGCAACGACATCGATGCACTGGTCGCGGCATTCGATGCCGCTCGCCATCATCCCGGCGCCCAGCCACGAGTGATCATCTGCGACACCAAAATGGGCAAGGGCGTGCCCTTCCTGGAAACCCGCGAGAAGACGCACTTCATTCGCGTGGAAGAGCACGAATGGGATCTGGCACTGAACAATCTTGAAGAAGGAAAAAACCAATGAGCAATGCCGCAAACACTCCGACTTCGACTGCCGAGCCGATCAAGAAGCGTCTGACTACCTCGGCGATGATCGCCTCCATTGCTTCGGAAGGCCAAGCCACCAAGTCGGCGCCTTTCGGACATGCATTAGCCGCGCTTGCCGATCAGCGTCAGGACATCGTCGGGCTGTCCGCCGATCTGTCCAAGTACACCGACCTGCACATCTTCGCCAAGGCCCATCCCGACCGTTTCTATCAAATGGGCATGGCCGAGCAATTGCTGATGAGCGCGGCCGCCGGCATGGCCCGAGAAGGCTTCGTGCCGTTTGCCACCACCTACGCGGTGTTCGCTTCGCGCCGTGCCTATGACTTCATCTGCATGGCCATCGCCGAGGAAAACCTCAACGTCAAGATCGTCTGCGGCCTGCCCGGCCTAACCACCGGTTACGGCCCAAGCCACCAGGCTACGGACGACCTGGCGATCTTCCGCGCCATGCCTAACTTGATGATCGTCGATCCGTGCGATGCACTCGAAATCGAACAGGCCGTGCCCGCCATCGCCGCGCATCAGGGGCCGGTGTACATGCGTTTGCTGCGCGGCAATGTGCCGCTGGTGCTGGACGAGTACGGCTACAAGTTCGAGATCGGCAAAGCCAAGACCCTGCGCACCGGTAACGACGTTCTGATCATCTCCACCGGCCTGATGACCATGCGCGCACTGGAAGCCGCCAAGGCACTGCAAACCGACGGCGTCGATGTCGCCGTGCTGCACGTACMGACGATCAAACCCCTGGATGTGCAAACCATTCTTGCCGAGGCAAGGAAGCCAGGTCGGCTGGTGGTCACAGCAGAAAACAGTTCGATCATTGGCGGTCTTGGCGAGGCCGTTGCAGGGGTGCTGCTGCGTAACGGAGTGACGCCAACTTTCAGGCAGATTGCTTTGCCCGACGCGTTCCTTGACGCAGGTGCCCTGCCGACGTTGCATGATCGTTACGGAATCTCAACTCAAGCCGTTTGCGCACAGATTAAAGGTTGGCTGTAACCGCACTCCAAAGGCACCTGCCCCCAGGTGCCGTTCAACTCGATGCAAGTTAGTAAACTTCCTCAGCCTCTAACGTCATGACTATGAAACCAGACGGGCTTCCTGATTCGGTAGCTCAAAGCAATCACCTGCAACGAGAGTCAACCGCCAACGCCCCTTGCCGTACCAGCACCCCGTTTATGAAATTGACGGCAGCGGCGAGCGCCTCACGCCCCTCGGAGAGCACCGGCGCATATGCCTGCCAGACATGAAACATACCGGGCCATACCTCCAGCCTGGTGTCCACGCCCGCTGATCCAGCGTTTCTCGCCAGACGTACTGCATCATCAAGAAGGATTTCACACTCCCCCACTTGAATCATCATTGGCGGCAACCCCTGCAGGTCAGCCTCCAAGATAGCAGTCTCGACCTGATCTCCCAGGTAGGCGTCAGCACTGGCTTGCAACTTCTGAGGTGTAAGAAAGCAGTCCACTGCAATCTTGGTATGGATGCTTTCTCCGGCAAGAGCCAGATCCAGCCAAGGAGAAAACAGCACCACGCAACCTGGCATTTCCATTCCCATGGTCCTGGCGTGAATCAGGGCGGCCATGATCAAATGGCCTCCCGCCGAATCCCCCACCAATGCAATATCGTTTGCTCCTTCGCAATTAGCGAGTAACGCCGCATACGCAGTCAGAACATCTTGCTGTGCAGCAGGGTATGCATGTTCAGGTGTCAGTCGATAATCAACCACGTAAGCCGTGGAAGATGTACCGGCAGCAAGCGTGCCGGCGATTCCCTCAAAACCTTCAGCGCTGCCCACCATGAAACCACCACCGTGGACATAGAGCAAAGAGCGCTGGGAATCCACACAGGTTAACTTCCGCACAGGAACTCCACCGAGTGTCGACGCCGTGGAGCTGCAATCAGGCGGAGGCGAAAAACGCTTGCACAAGTGGTCAAAACCTATACGAGCCTGCTGCAGCGACCCAGGAGGATTTTCTCTTCGAGAGAGCAGTTCATTACGAATAGCATTCAGTTCACAACTACTCATTCTTGCCTACCAATCAAAGAGTGACGTGGAGTGTCAGTCAGATATCAAGCACCAGCCTTGATGACTTGGCACGTGAAACACACTGCAGAATGACCGCATTGGAAGCACGCTCCTCATCGCTGAGGACATAGTCCCTATGATCAACTTCACCCGCTAGCACCCGGCACTCACAGGTACGGCAAAGGCCCTCCCGGCAGGAATAAGGCACCATTATCCCCACCTCTTCGAGTGCATCTAGAAGGCTGGTATCAGCTGGCACGGTTAACTCCATGCCACTGCGAGCAAGTTCCACTACGAAGCTTTTGTTCTGTTCCTTTTCAGGTGCATTCGACTCAGGTGCACTAAACAACTCGAAATGCACCTGGCCGGAAGGCAGGTAAGCCTGTGCGGCATCCCGTACCGCATTCATGAGCGGTGACGGCCCACAGCAATAGAGGTGGTCCGTTGCCTTTGCTTGTCGAGTAAACGCCTGCAGATCGGGACGACCGGCCATTTCGTCATCCGAGTGAAATACTAATTTTCCGCCACGAGGAAGATGCTCGATGTAAGCAGCCCGGGACCGGGATCGGACGCAATAGAGAAGTTGCCATGGTTTGTCATTCGCATCGCACCAACGAATCATGCTAAGAATCGGCGTAATGCCGATACCGCCGGCGATAAATAAATAGGTGCTTGCGTCGTGTGCCAGCGGAAAGTTATTGCGAACCGCGCTAATTTCGAGCAGGTCGCCAACTCGCAGATGTGCATGAATGAACGCTGAGCCACCCCGTGACGGCTCAGACAATCCGACCCCAATTGAGTAGCTTCCGTCCGAAGGATCGTACCGGTGAACGGAGTACTGCCTGATCAGACCATTTGGCAGGCGAACATCAATGTGCGAGCCCGCGTCGGCCACAGGAAGAGGTTGACAGTCCAAGGCCAGCAAGCGGATATCCATAATGGCGTCAGCAGCTTTCACGATCGCCATCACTCGAACGCGGTTCCAGTCGCTCATCTCAGACCTCCTGGATCTTGACGGGATTGCTTATCGCCTGCTCAGCCTTATAAGCATTCGCCACCAGCCACCTGAAATACGAAAGAGCAGCATCAGCTCCGATCGGAATCATTTTGAAATCGGAAGTCAACTTCAACATGCGATCTTGCGCATGAATCATATCGCTGTCCTCCTGGAACGCTGTGACGACCTGGTTGTGGATTGCCAGCGTCACCTCGGGGTCATCAATGGCGAAATTATGAGGCTGCGAAAAGAAGTAGTGCGTGGATTCGTCCGTTTCCGGAGTCAGTGCCTGAGTGCTACGGAACTCTGCCGCATTGACGCGATTTCCCGCCTTGGCATTTTGCCCACTGGGCTGCATTCCCGAATCCATCAGGAAGATGCTCGGCAGCAGGAAGTCATAGATATTCCAACGATCGACAGACCCCGGATAATTTTTGACTTTCTGCACAAAAGGTGCGGGCTTGATTCCTTCACCCCAACGCGTTACTCGCACGCCGTTTTCCAGCTTTTCGACCGTAGGTATGCAGGCCGCATACGCCTCGTCACCGCCCAGCGTGTTCGGATGAACGTAGGGCAAATGTGCGAGGTCAAGCAGGTTGTCAGCGATCAGCAGGTAGTTGGTGGTGTAATAGGTGTAACCCTCCAGGCTTCGCCACTCGGGGTCATCCAGCCAATGTGTATCAGGGATCAGGGACGGATCCGCCAGGCTGGCATCACCCACCCAGATCCAGATCCACTTGTGCTTCTCTACAATTGGGAATGTGCGCACCTTAGCCTGCGGAGGAATGCGCTCTTGTCCGGGTATTTCGACGCAGCGCCCCACCGTATCAAATAGGAGACCATGGTACATGCACCGAAGCTGATCGCCTTCTAGGCGCCCTTTCGACAGTGGAGCGCCTCGGTGACAGCAACGGTCTTCGAAAGCCACCACTTTTCCGTTGGTATCACGCCATAGCACCACTGGCACGTTGAGAATCGTTCTTGCGAGAAGTTTATCGACCGGGATCTCACTCGACCAAGCAGCTACATACCAAGCGTTACGAACGAGCATGACGTCGACCTCATTTCTTGTTTTTGGTGTTGAAATTATCTTGCTGACGCCATGCTAGCGGTGGATCATCTATGCGCATAGATCATGGAGCTAATACAGAATATGCGCGGTACTCATGGTAAAAAATTCGATTTGAATCTCTTGCTAGCGTTCGATGCGCTTCTGAAAGAGCGCAATGTATCTCGAGCAGGAGAGCATCTTGGTTTGACGCAGAGCGCCATGAGCCATGCACTACGACGTCTCCGGGAGTTTTATGAAGACCCCCTCTTCGTCCGTATTGGCGATGCGATGAAGCCGACGCCTTTCGCAGAGGAGATGGGGGATTCAGTTCTGGAGATCGTATCCGCCGTACAGCACAGGCTGTTGGCGCAGGCCAGTTTCAGCCCTATGTCTTCCACCAGGGTCTTCAGCCTTTGTATGACGGATATGGGCGAGTTGGTATTTTTGCCCCGGCTGATTTCAGAACTTCAGAAGGTGGCCCCTCATTGCCGAATACGAACATCGCAACTACCCAC
>NZ_JBFUID010000050.1:0-47076 GCF_056402055.1 Pseudomonas sp. P4_C4
GGCTCGGGGTTCCTTCGCTCCGGTATTCATCCGGGGGCATTGCCCTCCGGTCGGCTTCGCTTCGACCTACATGCAATGAGTTCGACTGCGTCGAACGGCGCTGCGCGCCCATCCCCGGATAAATACCTCCACTCAGCCTCCCGAGGGGGCGGGTGGATCAAGATCAAGAGCTGCAGGCGAGCTAACGCTCGGCCTGATGAGTGGTGAGGAGCGTGGGTGTACGCCGAACTGCCTTTGTTTTTCTGTGGGAGCTGGCTTGCCCGCGAAGGCGGCCTGACAGCCGACCAAGCTCTTTCACATGTACCCGGCCCAACTGTGGGAGCGAGACTGCTCGCGATGGCGGCCTGATAGCCGACCAGAGTTTTACGGATGTCCCCGGTCCCTGTGGGAGCGAGCTTGCTCGCGATGACGGTCCGACAGCCGACGAATAGTCCTCTGGCTCACACCACCAATGTGGCGAGGGAGCTTGCTCCCTCGCCACAGGAATTTGTGTTTGTCAGGATGTGGTGATCCATTGTGGTGAGAGGGCAAGCTCCCCTCACCACAGCGTGTGGACCAGATTGGCTACGCCACCACGCGATAACACGGCACATACGCCGCCCCACCCGGCAGTTTCATGCGGTGCTGGGCGACGAAGGCTTTGAGCAGCAGGTCCAGCGGCTGCATGATCGCGGCGTCGCCACGGATCTGGTAGGGCCCGTGCTCTTCGATCAGGCGGATGCCCTTGTCCTTGACGTTGCCGGCGACGATGCCGGAGAACGCGCGGCGCAGGTTGGCCGCCAGTTCGTGGGACGGCAGGTCGAGGCTCAGCTTCAGGTTGGCCATGTTTTCGTGGGTCGGGTCGAACGGGCGCTGGAAGCCTTCGTCGATTTTCAACAGCCAGTTGAAGTGAAACGCATCGTTGCGCTCGCGACGGAACTGCTTGACCGCCTTGAGGCCCTGGGTCATCTGGCGGGCCACTTCGGCCGGGTCATCGATGATGATCTGGTAGTGCAGCTTGGCGGCGTCGCCCAGGGTGGCGCCGACGAACGCGTCCAGTTGTTCCAGGTACGGCGCGGCATGTTTCGGCCCTGTGAGGATGACCGGGAAGGGCAGGCCTTCATTGCCCGGGTGCATCAGGATGCCGAGCAGGTACAGGAACTCCTCGGCCGTCCCGGCGCCGCCCGGGAAGATGATGATGCCGTGGCCGACGCGGACGAAGGCTTCCAGGCGTTTTTCGATGTCCGGCAGGATCACCAGTTCGTTGACGATCGGGTTCGGCGCTTCGGCGGCGATGATTCCGGGTTCAGTCAGGCCCAGGTAGCGGCCGCCGTGGATGCGTTGCTTGGCGTGGGCGATGGTCGCGCCTTTCATCGGGCCTTTCATCACGCCGGGGCCGCAACCGGTGCAGATGTCCAGGCTGCGCAGGCCCAGTTCATGGCCGACTTTCTTGGTGTATTTGTATTCTTCGGTGTTGATCGAGTGCCCGCCCCAGCACACCACGATCTTCGGCTCGACGCCGGGACGCAGGGTGCGGGCGTTGCGCAGCAGGTGGAAGACGTAGTCGCTGATGCCCTGGGAGCTGCTCAGGTCGATGCGTTGGCTGTCGAGTTCGTTTTCGGTGTAGACGATGTCACGCAGGGCGCTGAACAGCATTTCGCGGGTGCTGGCGATCATTTCGCCGTCAACGAAGGCGTCGGCCGGAGCGTTCAGCAGTTCCAGGCGTACGCCGCGGTCCTGTTGGTGAATGCGGATCTCAAAATCTTTATAGGCTTCAAGAATGGTCTTGGCGTTGTCGACATGGGCGCCAGTGTTGAGGATGGCCAGGGCGCACTGGCGGAAGAGGGTGTAGGTGCTGCCGGAACCGGCTTCGCTCAATTGCTGGACTTCCCGTTGCGAGAGCGTTTCCAGGCTGCCTTTGGGGCTGACGGAGGCGTTGATAACTTGGCGTTGGGTCATTCAATGATCCTTAAAACGATGTCATTCATACAGCAACCACGAATGGCATCCGAATAATGTGTATTCATGAAAGAAGATGGCACGAACTGTGTGGTCTCGCCACGTCCCTCGCTTGACGATGAAAAGATGAAAAGGACCCCCAGCATAGCTAAATCCCTCGCAGAGGTGATAATGGCCCGCTGTCTTTTTGTCCCGGACCCCTTTTTACCATTGAAGCTCAGGAAACCCGACGCAATGTTCGAAATCCAGCCGATGAACGCCGACACCTACCGGCAACAGACGCGGCGCAGCACGGTCATCATTGCCCTGATCTTTCTGGCGCTGGCGATGATTCTGTCCACGGCGGCGGTGGCTCTGTTCGGCGAGGCTGGGGGCGATAATCTGCCCTTCAACGTCGGTGGCGTGTTTGTTGCGGTGCTGGCGATGGCGGCGCTGATGCGCAAAGTGTTCTGGCGCCAGGAATGGATGGCGCCGGCGGTCTATAGTTGGCAACTCAAGCGCAGCCTGATGAGCATCACCAATGTCATGCATCATGTAACGGCGGCCGTGGAACAGGGTGATCCGGTTGCCATGAAGCTGTTGCGTTTCTACCATTTGGGGTTGAACCAGATGCATCAGCTCGATGGCAACTCCAGCGACCACGGCCAGTTGATCCGCGAAATGGATCAGCACAAGGAACGGATGCAAGCGCTGGGCATCGATACCGGGCAGACGCGCCTGGATCCGGCGTGGCTGGAGGCGGTAAAGCAGGCGGCGCGCTAACATCATTGCGAGCCTGTAGCAGGCATAGTGAGCAAAAGCGGCGATCAGGAAGACTCGCCCTGTCACAGACAATCAGGGAGCACCATGCGACATCCGTCGATCAACGATCATATTGAAATGCTCCGGCCAGCCGTGCCCCGACTCAAAGTCCGTTCGGCGGTGATCCTGCTGGCGGCGGTGTGCCTGTCGATGATGGCTATCGTGATCTGGGAGGTCTGGAGTTCACGCCAGTACCTGCTGCATGACAAGGAAGTGGCGATGTCCAACCTTGCGCAGACCCTGGCCTCGCAAGCGCAGGCAACGATCAAGCAGGCCGACACGCTGCTGTTCACCCTGGTCGATCGGCTGGAGCACGAAGGTGTGGATCAATCCCGGCTGCCACAACTGCTCAACGTCCAGCGCCGTGAGTTGAGCCAGCTCCACGGCCTGTTCGTTTACGACGAAAAAGGGCAGTGGATCGCCAACTCCAATGGCGCCGGCCAGACCGGCGTCAACAATTCCGACCGCGAATACTTCATCTTCCATCGCGATAATCCCAGCCGTGGGCCGCACATCGGGCCGTCGATCAAGAGCCGTTCGAGCGGTGAATGGATCATGACGGTTTCGCGCCGGGTCAATCATCCCGATGGCAGCTTTGCCGGCGTGGCGCTGGCGTCGATTTACCTCAGCCATTTCCTGCAACTCTACGACAGCATCGACATGGGCAGTAACGGGGTGATCAACCTGATCGCCGACAATGCCAGCATTGTCATCCGCAGACCCTTCAAGGAGACGGATATCGGCACCAGCCTCGCCAAGAGCCCATTGTTCACCCAGTTGTTGCCCAAGGGCGACGGGGGCATGGCCACGATCAGGTCGATTGTCGACGGTGTCGAGCGGGTGACGGGGTACCGCCGGGTCGAGGGTTATCCGCTGATCGTTTTTACCGCGCTGAACAAGGATGAAGTGCTGGCCAGTTGGCGCCGGGAAACCCTGCTCAGCGTCTGCATCGTCACGCTGTTGCTGAGTTTTCTCGGGGTGCTGGGGTTGCGGCTTATCAAGCTGATGAAGCAGCAGAATCTGGTGCAGGTCGAGTTGCTGGACACCCAGGACAAGCTCCTGGAGGTCAATCGCAACCTCGAGGGCCTGGCCCTCAAGGACGCGCTGACGGGGCTGGCCAACCGGCGTCAGCTCGACGCTTTCATCGATGCCGAAATGGGGCGCGCCCGACGCAGCCAGGCCGAGTTGGCGCTGCTGATGATCGATGTCGATCATTTCAAACCGTTCAACGACCGCTACGGCCACCTGGCCGGTGATGAGTGTTTGCGCAAGGTCAGCGCGATCATCACGGACAACATCAAGCGCCCCGGTGACCTGGCCGCCCGTTATGGTGGCGAAGAGTTCGCCGTGGTGCTGCCTGGCTCCGATTACGTGGGGGCATTTCTGGTGGCGGAGAAAATCCGCCGCGCGGTGCTACAGGCCGACATTGCCCACAGCGACAGCCCGCAAGGCACCGTGACCGTCAGCGTCGGCGTGTGTGCCAGCAATGCCGATTCCCAGGTCCGTCCCGAAGACCTGATCGGTGCGGCAGACAAGGCGCTGTACGTGGCCAAGGCCAGTGGGCGGAACATGAGCGTGATTGCCAATTGAGCGTCGGGCGTCAGGCAACCCGATCCGTTCCTTGAACCAGTCGGATGGCCAGGGCGCGACCGTCAGGCAGGTTGAAGATTCAGGCTGCCCATCGCTTGATCAACCGAAGATAGATCAGCACGTTGATCAGCAACACCACGGCGCCCAATCCCAACTGAATGCCGGGTGTCAGCCCGGCCGGGTAAATCACCGGCCAAATGTAATGCTCGATGAATCCACCGCCATAGCCGGTTTGCCCGGCCCCATGACGCATGCGGTTTTCCCAGTCGGTCAGCGGGCAGGGCAGGTGGAAGAATTCCACCGCCATACCCCACAGCGCAGCGGGCGGATGCCACCAGATCAGGTGGCGCCATTTGAGCACCAGCAACCCGCCGAACAACACAAACACAATGAACAACAGGTGAAACAGCATCAGTCCATCGGCGGCGATTCGGTACAGCATGTCGGTGCCCCTGAAGGCTGAACGAATCGCTCCATGGTACTCGGGCCGGTGGCGGGCGCTCTATCGATTGTCGCGATCCAACGCCCTTAGCACGCCCTTCAAACGCTCAGTCATCGATTCACTACTGCGTTGCATCGGTGCGCGCAGTTCGTCACCGATCAAGCCTTCCAGGGCCAGCGCGGTTTTCACCGGGGCCGGGTTGGGCTCCAGGAACAGGCTGTTGATCAGCGGCAGCAAACGGAAAAACGTGGCGCGGCCTTCAGCCAATTGGTTGTCGCGGATCTGCCGGTGCAACTGCACGAACAGTTCGGGATGGACATGCGCCGATGCGGCAATCGCACCTTTGGCGCCCAGGCACAGGGCATTGAAGATCTGGTTGTCTTCGCCGCACAGCACGTCGACATGGCCGCTGTTGAGCAAGGCGAGGGTGTTCAAAAAATTACCGCCGCAATCCTTGATGGCGACGATGCGCTCGTGGGTGACGATGTTGAGCAGGGTCGCCTGTTCGAAGGCAACGCCGGTACGGTAAGGGATGTCGTAGAGAATCAGCGGAACGCTGGAGGCATCGGCGACCGTGCGGAAAAACGCTTCGAGGCCCGCCTGGGAGGGGCGGATGTAATACGGCGCCGGCACCAGCAGGCCAGCCACCGGGCGCTTGAGGATCTCGCTCTGGAACTGCAACAACTCGATCAGGTTGTTACCGGCCAGGCCCATGACCACCCGCTGCGCCGGCACCAGCTCCAGCACCGCATCGAGCACCGCCAGTTGCTCATGTTTGCCCATCGCCGCCGGTTCGCCGGTGGTGCCGCAAACGATGAGGCCGTCGACACCTTTTTCCAGCAGATGGTTGACCAGCCGGCGCAAACCGACGAAATCGATGGCGCCGTTGTGGAACGGTGTGACCAGTGGAACCCAGATACCTTGAAACGCTGACATGCACTTTCTCCTGATGGTTGACCGATTTCGTCACCGTCAGGAGCGTGGAAGGAGAGTAAGCAAGGGGAGGGTGGTCCGTCGCGCTCAATGTCCTGTCAGCTCATCTGACGGGACAGCGCGCCCCGGTCACATGAGCGACTGTTTCTTCGATTTGAGGGCGTGCGCAACGCAACCTTGCGCCTTGGCAATCAAGCCAATGACGGAAGTGTTGAGGTTGAAGGTTGCGGACATACTTGCTTACACCCTGAGTGAGGCGCCCAGTTTTAAAACCCGGAGCGCCGTTTGTCAATCACGAAAATCAGCGAACTCGGCGCGCATCCGACCATTGTGCTTGGCCTTGTAGAGCAACAGATCGACCTGTCCGACGAACTCCAGCGCCGTCGCATGCACCGAAACACCGGTGGTGCCGACACCGAGGCTGACGCTCAGCAGGTTCGACACCCCGGAAAACTCATGGGGAATCTGCTGCTGGCGAATCAGGTGCAGGCACTTGTGCGCCACCAGCCTGGCGGATTCGGCATCGGTTTCCGGCAGCAGCCAGACGAATTCTTCACCACCGATCCGCGCGATGAAATCCCGTGGCCGATTGGCCGCCAGGGACAAGGTTTGCGCGACGCGGCGCAGGCATTCATCGCCCTTGATGTGGCCGTAATGGTCGTTGTACTGCTTGAAGTAATCGATATCCAGCACGATCACCGACAATGGCAAACCGGTGCGCTGGGCGTGGTTCCACTCGCGCTCCAGCACGGTGTCGAACATGCGCCGGTTGGCGATGCCGGTCAGGCCGTCCTGGAAGGAATACTCTTCGAGTTGTTTTTGCAGGCGGATCAGGTGTTCTTCGGTTTTCTTGCGCTCGCTGATGTCGAACATGAAACCCACCAGCGCCTCGACTTCGCCGTCCTTGCGCACCACGTGCACCACATCGCGGATCCACACGTACCCGCCGCTTTCGGTGAGTGCGCGATAGTCGGCTTCGTGATCGATACCGGCGCGCGATTGCGAGACGCAGAAGTCCATCACATAGTCGCGGTCATCCGGATGCATGCGCTCGATCCAGTCATTGACCGAAAGCCAGCTGTCCTGTTTCCAGCCGAGCAATTGCTCGATCTGCGGCCCGATGTAGCTGAAGGTCATGGTTTTCCAGTCGATGCGCCAGGGAATCGCCCGGGTCGACTCAAGCAGGGTTTTATAAACGTCGCTGTCGGTTTCGACTGAACTCATGAAGGGCCTGCCTCGATGAAAATGCAGCGCCATCATGTTGTTACCACTTTGGTGAATCAAGCGGGCAGCCGATGAATGGCACACAGTCGTATCAGTGAGCAAGATTGTTCAAGCCTTCGGCCGCGACTGCTGGCAAAGTCCCGGGTCTTTCCCTGTCTGTAGAGCGTTATGTCCAACTCAATCATGCCGCGCAGTGCTTTTTTGCGCGGCGCCGCAGCGATCATGCCGTTGTCCCTGGCCACCGCGCCCTGGGGCTTGCTGGCTGGTTCCATGGCCATCGAAGCCAACCTCACGCCCCTGCAAGGCCAGGGCCTGTCGAGTATTGTGTTTGCCGGTGCCGCGCAACTGGTGGCCATCGGCATGCTCAAGGGGGGGGCCGGGATTTTTTCGATCTTGCTCACCACGTTGCTGCTGACCTCCCAGCATCTGCTCTACGGGATGAGCATGCGCTCGGTGATTTCGCCATTGCCGGGGCGCTGGCGTGCAGGGCTGGGGTTCTTGCTCACCGATGAGCTGTTCGCCTTGACCAGCCAGCACGACAAACAGCAGTTCAACCGTTGGTACGCCCTGGGCGTGGGCCTGACGTTCTACATCGCCTGGAACCTGTTCACCCTGGCAGGCATCGTCCTTGGCAGCAGCATTCCGGGCCTTGAACACCTGGGCCTGGACTTCTCCATCGCGGCCACCTTCATTGCCCTGATCACGCCGGTGGTACGCAACGTGCCAACCGTAGTGTGCGTGGCGGTGTCGCTGTTCTGCTCGGTGTTGTTCAGTTACTGGCAATGGGGCTCGGCGCTGGTGCTGTCGGGGCTGGCGGGCATGACCGCCGGGTTTGTCTGCAATAAATTCTACGGTGGACGCACATGATGGTCTGGGCAGTGATTGTCGGAATGGGCGTGTTGGTGTTCCTCAACCGCTACGTTTTTCTGGAACCGCGGCTGCCGGTGCGCTTGAGCAGCAACGCCCGGCAGTTCCTCGGGTTTGCCGTGCCAGGCATGTTGACTGCGATCTGTGGGCCGATTGTGTTCATGCCGGAAAAACAGCTGAACCTGCACTGGGACAATCCCTATCTGATCAGCTCACTGGTGGCGGTCGCTCTGGTGCTTTACACGCGTAATACGTTGCTCAGCATGCTGTTGAGCATGGGCTTCTTCTTTTTGTTGCGCTGGTGGTTTTGAGCGGGGCAGGGGAACTGATCTAAACTTGAAATTGATGACCGATCCCTTCAGGAAGCGAGGTGAACATGGCCAATGAACCCAAGCAACCGGACCTGGAAGAAGACGAGGACGAACCCACGGAAGAAGAGATTGAACAGCAGAAGCGTTCGGTACCGGACTGGAAGCATCCTGACGACGGTAAGGAATTGTCAGAGCCTGACCGCAAGTTCTGACCGGCACGCCAATACATCTGTAGGAGCGAGCTTGCTCGCGATGGATTCAAGGGCGCCGCGTTTAGCCAGTAAACACGCGTTATCGTTAACGACCATCGCGAGCAAGCTCGCTCCTACAGTGAACAGCATTGCGCCTTCTGAGTGGGGCTTTGTCGTTATTGATAGGTTCATGGAATTTCTTTAATCAGCGCGGCGCCCTGGTTCCTGACATTGCCAACGGCCCTATCGACCTTGTACCACTCAAATACCTCACTGACCTCGCCCTGGGATAACGCCATTTCCTCGGCTCGTTCCTTGGGCGTGGCCGGGTCCAGCCATTCCCGCGCCAGCTCGGGGGAGAACACCACCGGTCGCCGGTCATGCACATCGAGCATGCCACCGGCGCTGTCGGCCGTCAGGATGACGAAACCGTCGTGCTCCCTGTGAGGGGCTCCGCCGATGGGGTATTGACCGATCGCCGCGCAGAAAACCGGCGCCCGATTGCGTCGCCGGATCAACCACGGTTGTTTGTTGCCGTCACCGGCGTCGACCCATTCGAACCAGTTATCAATCGGGCAAATCGCGCGATGGGGCCAGATCGCCCGGAAGTACGGGCCGTGGGCGACTTTCTCGACCCGGGCATTGACCGGCTCCGTGCGATCCGTCGCCCAGTGCGGTCGCCAACCCCAGCGCACGGCATCGGCGTGCAGCCGATCATTCTCCAGGTGCAACAGGGCGAGTTGCGTGGTGGGCGCGGCGTTATAGTGCGCCAGGGGTTCGTTGCCGACGTGGTTGATCAGCGCGTCGGGGATGCTCAGCACCGCCACGAAGTCGTGAATCCCGCGGTATTGCGACAGTCGTCCGCACATGACCTGACACTCTGGTTGAGCATTTTTTTCAGTTTAGTTGGTGGCGACGAAACGGGCTTGGCAAGCACTGGAACCAAACTCTGTGTACCTTATCCAACCTCGGCCCGCCGTCTCGATGCGGGCTGACGACGGATGAACGGGCGAAGGATTCCTGCCAATTGAAGTATCGACTTGATGGTCTGACCCAAGGCAAAAGATGAAACAGTTGTTCAAGTGTTTAACGGTGTGCGCCTTGGCAGTGGGTCTGCTGGGGTGCATCGCAGCACCGATCGAAATGACTGCGCAGACCGAGCAGCGTTTGCACGAGCAACCCCCCATCCGCTTTCTGCTGACCTTCGATGACGGTCCCAGTGCATCGAGCTGGTGGAACCCGACCGTGACGGTGCTCGAGAGCCTGGCGCAAAACCCACTGCAACCGGGCATCAAAGCCGTGTTCTTCGTGCAAACCCGCGCACCGCGGGCTGGCGGCAGCGAGCTGGGCCGGGACATCATGCGCCGCGAACACGCCGAAGGTCATATCCTGGGCTTCCACACCGCCACGCCCTGGCACACCAATCATCGCTCGCTGGAGCCCCAGGAGCTGGAGCATTCCCTGACCGATGGCAGCGCCGACATCGCGGCGATCACCGGCGCACCCCCAACCTTGCTGCGCCCGCCATTCTGGAACTACGACAAACGCACCTTCGCCGCTTATCAGCGGCATGGCCTGCATGTGCTGTTGACGGACTTGAGCGCCAATGACGGCAAAATCTGGGGCTTCAACGCCAGCCCCCGGCGCCGGTCGCACATGCTGCGTTCGATGTCCGAAGTCCGCGAACGCATTGCCCGCGGCGAACTGCCGGTGGTCGATGGGGTGATTCCGGTGGTGGTGACCTTCCACGACCTCAACCGTTATACCGCCCGGCATACCCGCGAATACCTGCAGATTCTGCTCGACAGCGCCCGGGAGACCGGGGTGAAAACCGCGGACAAGCCGTTTTACGAGGATCAGGCCGCATTGCTGCGGGCTGCCATGGCGCGAACCGTGCGCGACGTTTCGCAGCCGGTCGAGTTGCCGGGGTTCTGGAATTGGATCTGGGGCGGGAACGCCCATTAGAAAACGTGCAGATAGGGCCGCTACGCAGCCCAGCGGGGCGGCGCGGGGTTCCGACAAGCTCCCTCGACACAGGTATTTACTGCCTTAAATTGCCGGTGGCAGCAGCTCATCTATCATCCGCAAACAATGGTTCAACCCCGGCGACACATCGCCCACCCGTCGGCTGAGAATGATCGGCGAGGTGGCGTTGTCTTCCAGCAATGGTGTGAAACCGATGTCGTCGCGGTGCAGCAACTGCACCGAGGCGGGCACCAGCGTGACCCCGATGCCTGCCCCCACCAGGCCGATCGCCGTTTGCAGCTCGTTGGTCCATTGCGCGACGTGGATGCGCACGCCATAGGACTCAAACAGGGCAATCACATGGTCGGCGTAACTCGGCCGTGGGTTGCCGGGGTACAGCACAAAGGGTTCCTTTGCCAGCTCCCGCAGGCTGATGGGACCGGCGAGCAGCGGATGCCCGGCGGGCAGGGCGGCGACCAGGCGGTCTTCGGTGAGCACGGTCTGGACGATGGCCGGATCGTCGATGCGGATCCGGCCGAAACCGATGTCGATGCGCCCGGCCTTGAGCGCCTGCACCTGTTGCAACGTGGTCATTTCCGACAGCCCCAGTTCAAGCTCCAGCGGCTCGCCGCTGCGCAAGCGGCGGATCAGTTCCGGCAGCACGCCATACAGTGTCGATGGCGCAAAGCCGATCCCCAGCCAGGTTTTCTCACCCAGCCCGATACGCCGCGTGTTGTCGCAGACCTTGTTCAGTTGTTCGAGCAGGGCGGTGGAGTGCTCATGGAAAAACCGCCCGGCGTCGGTCAGCTTCAGCGGTCGGCCGCGCTCCAGCAGCATCACCCCCAGTTCGTCCTCCAGTTGCTGGATCTGCCGGCTCAGGGGCGGTTGGGCGATGTGCAGCAGCTCTGCGGCGCGGGTGAAGTTGAGGGTTTGAGCCAATACCTGGAAATAACGCAGGTGACGCAATTCCATGGAGCCTCCAGATGCTGATCAGTTGCATACCTTTAAGGTATCAAGTCAGACCAATTCTATATTGGCATCGCGAAAAAAGCCGTACGAGAATCGATTCCAGAACTTCAAGAACCTGACGGGTATCGAAATGCTTGCAACAGCCATTGAGTCGATCGAGACGATCATCGTCGATCTGCCGACCATCCGCCCGCACAAGCTGGCGATGCACACCATGCAGAACCAGACCCTGGTGATCATTCGTGTGCGTTGCGCCGACGGCATCGAAGGCATCGGCGAATCCACCACCATCGGTGGCCTGGCCTACGGCAATGAAAGCCCGGACAGCATCAAGACCAACATCGACACGCACTTCGCACCGCTGTTGATCGGCCAGGACAGCAACAACGTCAACGCTGCCATGTTGCGCCTGGAGCGCAGCATCCGCGGCAACACCTTCGCCAAATCCGGTATTGAAACCGCACTGCTCGATGCCCTGGGTAAACGCCTCGGCCTGCCGGTCAGCGAATTGCTCGGCGGCCGTGTTCGCGACGCGCTGCCCGTGGCCTGGACCCTGGCCAGCGGCGACACCGAGAAAGACATCGCCGAAGCGGAAAAAATGCTCGACCTGCGTCGCCATCGCATCTTCAAACTGAAGATCGGCGCCGGTGAGGTCAACCGCGACCTGGCCCACGTCATCGCCATCAAGAAGGCCCTGGGTGACCGCGCCAGTGTGCGGGTCGACGTCAATCAGGCCTGGGACGAAGCGGTCGCGATTCGCGCCTGCCGGATCCTCGGCACCAACGGCATCGACCTGATCGAACAGCCGATCTCGCGCAACAACCGCGCCGGCATGGCTCGCCTGAACGCCATGAGCCCGGCGCCGATCATGGCCGACGAATCCATCGAATGCGTGGAAGATGCGTTCAACCTGGCCCGCGAAGGCGCGGCCTCGGTGTTCGCCCTGAAAATCGCCAAGAACGGTGGCCCACGCGCTGTATTGCGTACCGCCTCCATCGCCGAAGCAGCCGGCATCGCCCTGTACGGCGGCACCATGCTTGAAGGTGGCTTGGGCACCATGGCCTCGGCCCATGCCTTCGTCACGCTGAACAAACTGGCGTGGGACACCGAGCTGTTCGGCCCGTTGCTGCTGACCGAAGACATTCTCAGCGAACCGCTGGTGTACCGCGATTTTGAACTGCACGTGCCGAATACACCGGGTCTGGGCCTGAGCCTGGATGAAGAGCGCCTGGCGTTCTTCCGCCGCGACAAGACCATTCATCGAGCCTGAGGAGAGCATTATGCTGTTCCACGTAAAAATGACCGTGAACCTGCCGGTCGACATGAATCCGCAAGCGGCAACCAAACTCAAGGCTGACGAAAAAGCCCTGGCCCAGCGCCTGCAAGAGCAGGGCAAGTGGCGCCACCTGTGGCGCATCGCCGGGCACTACGCCAATTACAGCGTGTTCGATGTCGACAGCGTTCAGGAGCTGCATGACCTGCTGATGCAATTGCCACTGTTTCCGTACATGGCCATCGAGATCGACGCGATGTGCCGGCATCCTTCTTCCATCCGTGACGATGACCGCTGAGTCCAGCCTGTTCAGCGCGCTACGCTAATAATTACAAGATGAGGAACCCAGAATGAACGTCAAGATTTCCCACACTGCCGAAGTCCAGAAATTTCTCGAAGAAGCCAGCGGCCTGCTCAACGACGCCGGCAACCCACGAACCAAGGCGCTGGTGTACCGCATCCTGCGTGATTCGGTGAACATCATCGAAGACCTGGCCGTGACCCCGGAAGAATTCTGGAAAGCCGTCAACTACCTCAACGTGCTGGGCGCGCGCCAGGAAGCCGGGCTGCTGGTGGCCGGTGTCGGGCTGGAGCATTACCTCGACCTGTTGATGGACGCCGAAGACGAACAGGCCGGTAAGTCCGGCGGCACGCCGCGCACCATCGAAGGCCCGCTGTACGTGGCCGGTGCGCCGCTGTCGCAAGGCGAAGCGCGACTCGACGATGGCGTCGATCCGGGCGTGACCCTGTTCATGCAAGGCCGCGTGTTCAACACAGCTGGCGAACCTTTGGCTGGCGCCGTGGTCGACGTCTGGCACGCCAATACCGGTGGCACCTACTCGTACTTCGATACCACGCAATCGGAATTCAACCTGCGCCGCCGCATCGTGACCGACGCCGAAGGCCGCTATCGTTTGCGTAGCATCGTGCCGTCGGGCTACGGCTGCCCACCGGACGGTCCGACCCAGCAACTGCTCGATCAACTGGGCCGTCATGGCCAGCGTCCGGCGCACGTGCACTTCTTCATTTCCGCGCCGGATCATCGCCACCTGACCACCCAGATCAACCTCGACGGCGATCAGTACCTGCACGACGATTTTGCCTACGCCACCCGTGACGAATTGATCGCCAGGATCACCTTCAGTGACGATCAGCAGCGCGCGGCGGCCCATGGTGTGAGCGGTCGCTTTGCCGAAATCGAGTTCGACTTCACCTTGCAGTCGACCGCCCAGCCTGAAGAGCAGCAGCGCCACGAGCGGGTTCGCGCACTGGAAGACTGATCGCAAAATCCTGTAGGAGCGAGCTTGCTCGCGATGGTCGTTAACGATGACGCGTGTTTGCTGGCTAAACGTGGCGTTCTCAAGTCCATCGAGAGCAAGCTCGCTCCTACAAGTGTTTCGGTTCTAGAATGAACTGAAGCAACTCATAACAACAATCAGAGTGACCCGATGATGCAAGCTCAACTGTTGAGTCAGCGCAGCAGAGTATTCGACCATGCCGACCCTTATGCGGTGTCGGGCTACGTCAATCAGCACGTCGGCAACCACTGCATTCTCATGCCCCGCGCCGGCAGTCCGCTGGCCAGCCTTGATCATCGCAAGTTCGCCAGCCTCGACTTGTGCCGCATCAGCTACGGTGCCAGCGTGCGCGTGACGTCCGGTGCGCTGGACAGCATTTATCACCTGCAAGTGCTGCTGCGCGGCAATTGCCTGTGGCGTGGCCACGGCCAGGAACATTACTTCGCTCCCGGCGAATTGCTGCTGATCAATCCCGATGATCCGGTGGACCTGACGTACTCCGCCGATTGCGAAAAATTCATCCTCAAAGTCCCGACCCGCTTGTTCGAATCGGTCTGCGATGAGCAGCGCTGGCGCTATCCGCGGCAGGGCGTGCGGTTTCTGGAAAACCGTTATCAGCTCAATGAACTGGAAGGTTTCGTCAACCTGTTGGCGATGATCTGCCAGGAGGCTGAATCCACCGAGCAGATCCCCAGGGTGCAGGAGCATTACACGCAGATCATCGTCAGCAAGATGCTCAGCCTGATGAAAACCAATGTCTGCCGCCTCGAACCGGGCTCGCAGACCGCCACCTTCGAGGCGATTGCCGATTACATCGCCAATAACCTCAAGCAGGACATCGACAGCGAAGCACTGGCGCGCCAGGCGCACATGAGCCTGCGCTCGTTGTACGGACTGTTCGAGCGCAATGCCGGCCTTACGCCGAAAAACTACCAGCGCCAGAAACGCCTGGAACGCATCAACGCCTGCCTCAGCGACCCGACCTGCAACGTGCGCAACGTCACCGAAGTGGCGATGGATTACGGCTTCCTGCACCTGGGCCGGTTCTCCGACAGCTATCGCAAGCAGTTCGGCGAATTGCCGTCCGATACCCTCAAGCGTCGGCATTGAGACCTTCAAGTTTGATGTTGTCTGGTCTGGCGCCATCGCGAGCAAGCTCGCTCCCACAGGGATTTCTTCGCTCCTGTGGGAGCGAGCTTGCTCCGGGCGGCGTTCCGACGATGGGGTCGGCACATTCACCATTGATGGCGCCTGACACACCACCAGTGACTGCACAAAACGGATAAAGGTCTGCACCCCGCGGATACTCCAGCCTGACCCCCCGTCCTAGCATGGCCCTGCCTGAACAATAACAATGGAGGCGGCGGCCATGACCCTGCGACCTGAATATTTGCATTCCCTGCTTGAAGACGATCCCGAGCAGGGCCTCTATCGCTGCAAGCGCGAGATGTTCACCGACCCCCGGTTGTTCGACCTGGAGATGGAACACATCTTCGAAGGCAACTGGCTGTACCTGGCCCACGAAAGCCAGATCCCCAACATCAACGATTTCTACACCACCACCATGGGGCGCCAGTCGATCTTCATCGCGCGCAACAAGGACGGTGTGCTCAATGCCTTCATCAACGCCTGCAGCCATCGCGGCGCGACCCTGTGCCGGCACAAGTCCGGCAACAAGAGCTCCTACACCTGCCCGTTCCACGGCTGGACCTTCAACAACTCCGGCAAGCTGCTCAAGGTCAAGGACCCGGCCAACGCCGGTTACCCGGCGAGCTTCAACTGCGAAGGCTCCCACGACCTGACCAAGGTTGCGCGTTTCGAGTCCTATCGTGGCTTCCTGTTCGGCAGCCTGAAAGCCGACGTTTTGCCACTGGTTGAACACCTGGGCGAGTCGGCGAAGATTATCGACATGATCGTCGACCAGTCGCCTGATGGCCTGGAAGTGCTGCGGGGTTCTTCGAGCTACATCTACGAAGGCAACTGGAAACTCACCGCCGAAAACGGCGCCGACGGCTACCACGTCAGCTCCGTGCACTGGAACTACGCGGCCACCCAGAACCAGCGCAAGCAGCGCGAGGCCGGCGACAGCAATCCGACCATGAGCGCCGGCAGCTGGGCCAAGCAGGGTGGTGGTTTCTATTCCTTCGACAAGGGCCACATGCTGCTCTGGACCCGCTGGGCCAACCCGGAAGACCGTCCGCTGTACGAGCGTCGCGACGAACTGGCGCAAGACTTCGGCAAGGCCCGCGCCGACTGGATGATCGAGAATTCGCGCAATCTGTGCCTGTACCCCAACGTGTACCTGATGGACCAGTTCAGCTCGCAGGTCCGCATCGCCCGGCCGATCTCGGTCAATCGCACGGAAATCACCATCTACTGCATCGCCCCGAAAGGCGAGAGCGACCACGCCCGTTCCAGCCGCATTCGCCAGTACGAGGATTTCTTCAACGTCAGTGGCATGGCCACGCCGGACGACCTGGAGGAATTCCGTTCCTGCCAGACCAGCTATCAGGGCAGCGTCACCACCTGGAACGACATGTCCCGTGGTGCCGAGCACTGGATCGAAGGCGCTGACGAGGCCGCCAAAGAGATCGACCTGCACCCGCTGCTCAGCGGCGTACGCACCGAAGACGAAGGCCTGTTCGTGCTGCAACACAAATACTGGCAGCAGACCATGCTCAAGGCCCTGGCGGCCGAGCAGTCGAAGCTGATCGCCGTGGAGGACGTGCAATGACCATCACCTACGACAGCGTGCGCGATTTCCTCTACCGCGAAGCGCGCTACCTCGACGACCGGCAGTGGGACGAATGGCTTGAAATGTACGCCCCCGACGCGACGTACTGGATGCCGTCCTGGGACGACAACGACGAATTGACCGAGGACCCGCAGCGGGAAATCTCGCTGATCTGGTACGGCAACCGCACGGGCCTTGAAGACCGCATCTTTCGCATCAAGACCGAGCGCTCCAGCGCCAGCGTGCCGGACACCCGCACCTCCCACAACATCAGCAACATCGAGCTGCTCGAACAGGCCGACGGACTGTGCAAGGTGCGCTTCAACTGGCACACCCTGAGTTTTCGCTACAAGACCGTCGACAGCTATTTCGGCAGCAGTTTCTACACCCTCGATGTGCGCGGTGAAAACCCGTTGATCAAGGCCAAGAAAGTGATCCTGAAGAACGACTACGTTCGTCAGGTCATCGATGTTTACCACCTGTGAGGCGGCCGTCATGACCCATTCCATTGCATTCAACTTTGAAGACGGCGTCACCCGATTCATCGACGCCAATGCCGGCGAAACGGTGGCCGATGCCGCGTACCGCCAAGGCATCAATATTCCGCTGGACTGCCGCGACGGCGCTTGCGGCACCTGCAAGTGTTTTGCCGAAGCCGGCACCTACGACTTGGGTGAGGAGTACATCGAAGACGCCCTCAGCCCTGAAGAGGCCGAGCAGGGTTTTGTCCTGACCTGCCAGATGCGCGCCCAAAGCGATTGCGTGGTGCGCGTACCGACCTCCTCGCAGGTTTGCCGCACCCGTCAGGCCTGCTACGACGCGACCATCAGCGCCGTGCGCCAGTTGTCCGACAGCACCATCGCGCTGTCGATCAAGGGCGAGGCCTTGAGCAAGCTGGCGTTCCTGCCGGGGCAATATGTGAACCTGGGGATCCCCGGCAGCGAGCAGACCCGTGCCTATTCGTTCAGCTCGTTGCAGCGCGACGGCGAGGTCAGCTTCCTGATCCGCAACGTGCCCGGTGGCTTGATGAGCAGTTTCCTGACCGGCATGGCCAAGGCCGGTGACAGCATGAGCCTGGCAGGTCCCTTGGGCAGCTTTTACCTGCGCGACATCCGTCGGCCGCTGTTGCTGTTGGCCGGTGGCACCGGGCTGGCCCCGTTCACCGCGATGCTGGAGAAGATCGCCGAGCAGGGCAGCGATCATCCGCTGCATCTGATCTACGGCGTGACCCACGATTTCGACCTGGTGGAAGTCGACCGCCTCGAAGCCTTCGCCGCGCGCATCCCCAACTTCACCTTCAGCGCTTGCGTCGCCAGCCCCGAGAGTCAGCACCCGCTCAAGGGCTACGTGACCCAGCACATCGAGCCAAAGCATTTGAACGATGGCGACGTCGACGTTTACCTGTGCGGCCCGCCGCCGATGGTCGAGGCCGTCAGCCAGTTCATCCGCGAACAAGGCATCGCACCGGCCAACTTCTACTACGAAAAGTTTGCTGCCAGCGCGGCTTGAGTCGTGCACGAACTCCCGGTGTTGGCAAAGACCCAATGTGGGAGCGAGCTTGCTCGCGATAGCGTCCTGCCAGGCAACATCAATGCTGAATGTTCCGGCCCCATCGCGAGCAAGCTCGCTCCCACAGGCCTTGTTTCGTCCGGGGTGCCAATTTTCGTCATGAGGTACACATGAACAGATTTCAAGAAAAAGTCGCACTGATCACCGGCGCTGCCCAAGGCATCGGGCGACGGGTGGCCGAGCGTATGGCCGCCGAAGGGGCGAAGCTGATCCTGGTGGATCGCTCCGACCTGGTATTCGAAGTGCAGCAACAACTGGCTGCGACCACCCAGGTATTAGCCCTGACCGCCGACCTTGAACAATACGAGGAATGCTGTCGGGTGATGCAAACCGCCGTCGAGCGCTTCGATCGCCTCGACGTGCTGGTCAATAACGTCGGCGGGACGATCTGGGCCAAGCCGTTCGAGCACTATGAAGCCTCGCAGATCGAGGCCGAGGTTCGCCGTTCGCTGTTCCCGACCTTGTGGTGTTGCCATGCCGCGCTGCCGTTCATGCTGGAGCAGGGCAGCGGGGCGATCGTCAACGTATCCTCCATCGCCACCCGCAGCCTCAACCGCGTGCCCTATGGCGCGGCAAAAGGCGGGGTGAATGCATTGACCGCTTGTCTGGCATTCGAAACCGCCGGTCGTGGCGTGCGGGTCAACGCCACTGCACCTGGCGGCACCGAAGCACCGCCGCGACGCATACCCCGCAACGGTGCCGAGCAGAGCGAGCAGGAAAAGCTCTGGTACCAGCAGATCGTCGACCAGACCCTCGACAGCAGTTTGATGAAACGCTACGGCACCCTGGATGAGCAGGCGGGGGCTATTCTGTTTCTGGCCAGCGACGAAGCGTCCTATATCACCGGCATGGTCATGCCCGTGGGCGGCGGCGATCAGGGCTGAGGCGAGCGACAGACAACCCCATCCGCAAACAACGGAGTCATGGTGATGAGTGACAAACCCACGATCGTGCTGGTCCATGGTTTTTGGGGCGGCGCTGCCCACTGGAACAAGGTCATCGTCAAATTGCTCAGCCGGGGTGACACGAACATTCGTGCCGTCGAGTTACCGCTGACTTCGCTGGCCGAGGATGCCGAGCGTACGCGCAAGATGGTCGCCCAGGTGCCGGGGCCGGTGCTGCTGGTGGGGCATTCCTATGGCGGTGCGGTGATCACTGAAGCGGGTGATTTGCCGAATGTGGTGGGCCTGGTGTATATCGCCGCATTTGCGCCGGACGCTGGTGAAAGCCCCGGTGGCATTACCCAACGGCATCTGCCAGCGGCGGCGGCCAACCTGGCGCCCGATAGCGACGGTTACCTGTGGGTCAAGCCAGAGCTCTATCACGAAAGCTTCTGTCAGGACCTGCCGGCGACCGAAGGGTTGGTCATGGGCCTCACCCAGAAAGCGCCGCTGGCGAGTACCTTCGGTGACACTATTGGCACGGTGGCCTGGAAGAAAAAACCATCGTGGTATCAGATTTCGACCGGGGACCGGATGATCGCTCCACAAAACCAGCAATGGATGGCTGAGCGGCTGAACGCCCGGGAGATTCTGACCTTGACTGCCAGCCATGCGTCCCTGGCGTCGATGCCCGCCGAAGTGGCGGCCTTGATCGACAGGGCAGCGACGGCGTTGGCCAAGGGTTAGGGTCCAAGTGCAACCGGATTCGGGAATCTTCATGGCGATGTCTGGTCGGTATTTTGGAGAAGGGTGGGTGTAAGGTAAGCAAGTCAACCTGATATCACTGCCCAGGAGGAGGTGACTATGAGCGTTCCGATGCTGAACAAAATGCACATGAATGGCTATGAGGTACTCAGAGTGAGCAACGGCCCCTGGCGGGTATGTACCCAGGGTGACCGACTGGCTTCATTTGACAGTCGGGAAGAAGCACTGGCGTTTGCCGCGTCGCTGCCCGGCTACAGGGCTCGTGCTGGCAGGCCTGCGCGTAGCCATCAAGCAAAGTGAAGTCCAGCCCGAGGCCCCGGTTCTCCGGTAATCTCTTGTAGGAGCGAGCTTGCTCGCGATGAACCTGAGTGCATCGCGGGGTGTCAGGCTTACATCGTCTTCGTTGACGACCATCGCGAGCAAGCTCGCTCCTACAAAGTCCTTAAGGGCGCTAGTAGCCGCCGCCTCCGCTGGGGCGGGAGGGTTCTCGGGCCTTTTGTTGCATGTGGCTCCATTCCGCGCACGTCATAAAGCTTTTGTGGTCGACCATGCCCCGGCCGTCAAAGCTGACATTGTAAGTTTGTTGATGGCCGGACTGAGTCAGTTTGTAGTCAAAGCACGTACCGGGTTCGACGGTACGATCAGTGACCGCCAAGGGCTGGCCGCCGATTTGCCGGACTTGCTCCTGGCTCATGCCGGTGTCGACTTTCGCAACCAGCGGCTGCTCCTGGTAGATCGAGTTGGTGCTGCAGCCTGCCAACGCGGTCAGTGCGACGACCAGCGTGAATAGAGGCCTGTTCATGGCAGCGCTCCCGCTATTGAGCCTTGTTGCGGCTAATGACCTTGGCTTTCACTTCCTCGGCATAGCCGGACAGTTTTGCTTCATCACCCTGAAACAAAGCACACAGTTTCTGAACGGCTTGTGCGTCGACGTCGTTCCCGAGCAGGCGCAATTGCTGCTCGATGCGCAACAGCTCCACAGCCGACCAGCGCAAATCTGACGCAAGCCCTTGCAGATCACGCCGAAGTTCCTGTTCCGATTCGTTAAGCCACATGACGACCTCCTGAACTCTTCACTCCGGAATTTTAGACCTGTTTACCGGGCCGGATGTTGTGTTCGTCTGAATCAGCGGGGTTTCCTTTGGTCGGGAATTGAAAGTGAACGAGAAAATACGCTGTCCTGCCCAAGAAAGATGGATGGCTTATCCGAACGCAAGGAACTAAACGAGGGAAGCGATATCAATGACTGTCGCTGAATCGTTGGGGCTGGATGTAAGGACGACGGCAAGCTACATTTTCTTTTTTCGAATTTGAGGAAGCAGCATGCGGATGTTGATGGGGGGAGTCGCTCTGGCATTGCTGGCCGGGTGTTCGTTGCCGGCGTCGCTGGTACCGGGCGAGCCGAATGTCAGCAAGCACAGCACGAAGGCGCCAAAAGAGTATGCGGCGTGCGTTTTGCCGGCCTGGCAAAAGGAAGTAGCGAATACCACCCAGGTTTCGATATCCAACGGATACCGCATCACCGCGCCCAGCGTGATCACGGCTGACGAAGTGCTGGATATCGTGAAGTACAAGGACGGCAGCCGGATATCGCTGTATCAGGGGCCACCTTGGGCCAAGTCCGGCGACCTGCGCAAAATCGTGCGTGATTGCTTGTAAGCGCGAGAGAGTGAAAATCGGTCGCCGACCGTTTTTCGCCGAATCGAGAAAAAACCGGATGTCTGGTGTGCATCCGGTTTTTTTTGCGCGCCATTTGCCTGCGTGAAATTTACCGTGTATTTTTTCATGAAATTATAAATAGAAAATTTCATGAGGCTTGCATGTTTCAGCAGTCCGACCAACACGTTGCCAGCTATTACGCCCACACCTGCGCCGATCGTCTGGTCAATCGAGCCGCACTGGAGGGTGAGCAAGACACCGAAGTGCTGATCATCGGGGCCGGTTTCAGTGGTTTGCACACGGCTTTGCGCCTGGCGCTGGCCGGCAAGCGCGTGACCTTGCTCAAAGCCAGCCGGGTGGCCTGGGCCGCTTCGGGGCGCAATGGCGGGCAGGCGATTCTCGGTTGGTCGTGCGACATGCCACCGTTGGAAGCGGCGCTGGGTTACGAACGGGCGCGGCGACTGTGGGACGGCATGCGTTGGGCCGCACGCGAGTTGCGTGATTTGCCCGGCCGCCATGGGTTCGATTGCGACTACCGCGCCGGCCATCTCTGGACTTCGGTGATGCCGCGTCGGGTCGGACTGCTGACGGAGTGGCAACACGAGGCCAGCCACAAGTGGGGCCACGACAAACTGCAATTGATCGAGCGCAGCGATTTGCCGCAGTGGGTTGCCAGCGAGCGTTATCAGGCCGGCCTGTTCGATCCCGAAGGCGGGCATTTGAACCCGCTGAAACTGGCCCTCGGCCTTGCCGATGCAATCGAGCGCGCCGGTGGCCGCATCCACGAGCAAAGCAAGGCGCTGAGCTATGGCGAGGAGGGCGACGGGTTTGTGGTGACCACCGAGCGCGGTCGTATTCGTGCCAATGTGCTGGTGCTGGCGTGCAACGCCTACCTCGACCGGCTCGACCCGCAACTGGCGAGTTGCGTGTTGCCGGTCGGGACCTATCAGGTCGCGACTGCGCCGCTCACCAAGGACCAGGCCACGGCGCTGCTGCCGAGCAATGTATGCGTGACCGACAACCAGTTCGTGCTCGATTATTTCCGCCGCACCCCGGACAACCGCCTGCTGTTCGGCGGTGGTTGCACTTACCTGGGCGGGATGCCGAAGGACATCGCCGCGGCGACCCGGCCGTTCCTGGAGCGCGTGTTCCCGCAACTCACCGGCGTCGATCTGGAGTTTGCCTGGGGCGGACACATTGATCTGACCCTCAAACGCACGCCGGATATCGGACGGCGCGGCGATCTTTACTGGATGCAGGGGTATTCCGGGCATGGCGTGTTGCCGACACTGGCCGCGGCGCGGGCGGTGTCCGACGCGATCCTCGGTCAGCCCGACGAGTTGTCCCTGTACCAGGGCCTGAACAACGGCAGTTTTCCCGGCGGCAAATACCTGGCCGCGCCGCTGGAAGCCATCGGCAAGGCCTGGTATCGACTGCGCGACAGCATTTGAAGCGACACTTTCTGGAAGCCTCAAGATGGACATGCAAGAAGAAATCTCGGCGCTGGCGATCCTGATCCAGGACCTGCGCAAACACAAAAAGTACACCCTGAAGGAACTGGCGGACAAAATCGGTCGCTCCGTGGGTTTTCTGTCCCAGGTCGAGCGCGGCCTGTCGCGCCCGACGGTAGCGGACTTGACCGCCATCAGCGAAACCCTCGGCGTGCCGACCACCTATTTCTACAGCCTGCCCAAACCCATGGCCTTGTCCTGGGTCACCCGCCCGGACGAGCGCCGCACGCTGTACTACGCCGACGGCATCACCGACATCCTCGTTTCGCCAAAAATGCGCGCGTCCTTTTCGATGCTCGAAAGCCAGCTCGAACCCGGCGCCAGCAGCGGTGACCGACACATGAAGGACAGCTCGGAGCAGGGCGGTTACGTCCTGGAAGGGCAGTTGACCCTATGGCTCGGCGACAACGAACCGGTGACCCTGCATCCCGGCGACAGCTTTCAACTGGCCAGCCATGCGCACTGCCGCTACGGCAACCGGTCCGACCAACTGACCCGCGTGCTTTGGGTTTACACCTGATAACGACAAGGAACAAATCGATGGATGCTGTGTGCTCTGATCTGCTGGCCGAGGTTCGCAACTTCCGCCACTGCAACCCCGAAGTGCGTTACGTCGACCTGATCTCCCTGGATATTCCAGGGCATTTCTACGGCAAGCGCTACCCGATCGAGATGCTGGAAAAAGTCGCTGCCGGCAGTGCACTGAAGCTGCCGCAAAACTGCGTGCTGCTCGGCACCCAGGGCGGGCTGTTCAAGATCGGTGATTACTGCTTCAACGATGGTGACCCGGACGCGCTGCGCCGTTTGGTGCCCGGCACGCTGAAGCTGGTGAGCTGGGAAAAACAGCCCTTGGGCCAGATGCTGATCACCTCCGACGGCACGGAAAAACCCATCGAATTCGAACCCCGTGAAGTGCTGGCGCAGGTGCTGCAACGGCTCAAGCGCAAGGGCATTCATCCGGTGGTGGCCTTCGAGCTGGAGTTTTACCTGTTCGACAGTCACCTGAAGGACGGCTTGCCGCAGTTCCCCCGTGATGCGTTGACCGGTGATGCCGACGATCAGCCGAACATGCACATCGAACGCTTGTCGCGCTTCGCCCCGGTACTCGATGAAATGGTCGAGACCGCGCGAGCCCAAGGCATCGATGCCACGGTGATTACCGCCGAACTCGGCCCGGGGCAGTTCGAAATCAACTTCGGCCATTGCGATGACGGCCTGCGTGCCGCCGACTGGGCCGCCCTGTTCTGCCGCAGTACCCGGGGCGTGGCGCTCAAGCACAACTACCGCGCCAGCTTCATGGCCAAACCCTACCTGCAGCACCCCGGCAGCGGCATGCACGTGCATGTCAGCCTGTATGACCAGGCCGGCAACAACCTGCTGGCGGCGAACGGCCAGCGGGCGCTGCGCCATGCGGTGGCCGGATGCCTGGAGGTGTTGCCGCACTGCATGCCGATCTTTGCTCCGAACCACAACGCCATGCGCCGCTTGAGCGCCACGGTGAACGTCGCGTCCCGCGCCAGTTGGGGCTTCGAGGATCGCGATGCCTGCTTGCGCATTCCGGAGTCGGACATCAAGAACCTGCGCATTGAACATCGCCTGGCGGGCGCCGATGCCAACCCCTATCTGGCGTTGGCGGCGATTCTGGTGGGGTTGGAGCAAGGCCTGGAAGGGGAGCGCGAGCCGATTGCACCGCTCAACGAAGACCGCAGCAGTGGCATCGATTTTCCGTTGGAAATGCTCGAAGCGGTGCAGGCCATGCAAAGTCATTCAGTGCTGCGCGAAGGCTTGGGGGCGGAGTTCGTGGACGTCTACTGCGAAAACAAGCGTCAGGATCATCTGGCATTTCTGCATGACATCAGCGCGCGGGAGTATCGCTGGTTCCTGTAGTTGCCCTTTGAAAACATGTGGATATTGAAGGGGTTAGAACGTTTAGTAACTGGATGGTGAATAAAAATATCTTGTTACAGGCCGAAATATTCCGTAATATCCGCGCCGCGTTCACCACCACGGTTTATGCATTTTTAAATCCCGGGCGTCCATCAGCTGCCTGGGATTTTTTTTGCCTGAAAATCAGTCGGCTGCTGACTCCATCATCGGCGCTCGCTTGCCGAGCTTCATCAGCCAGTAATAACTCAACGCCGGCACTACCAACCCGACGATCCACGTCAGATCCACCCCGTCCAGCGCCGTGGCCACCGGGCCGACGTACAGCGTGGTGTTCATGAACGGAATTTCCAGGGCAATCGCCAGCAGGAAACTGCCGCAGGCGATCCGGTTGACCCGTCCGTAGATCCCGTTCAGGTCAAAGATGTCGTCAATCCGGTACTGGCCTTTGCGCAGGCAGTAGTAGTCCACCAGATTGATCGCCGTCCACGGGATCAGGAAGTAGCTCATGAAGAAGATGAAGTTGAGGAAGAAGTTGATGAAGTCGTCCTGACTGATGGTGCACAGGGCCGTGGCCACCAGGCTGATCAGCAGCATGAACACACCGCGTACTCGCGGGGTCACCTTGAGCCGGGCGAAAGGTTCGATCACGGTGATGGTCGACATGAACGCGCCGTACAGGTTGAACACGTTGATCGACACCTGGCCGTAGACGATGAAGGCGAACAGCAGCACCGCGCCAGCGCCGAACAGACCGGCGACATGCCCGCCGACGTTACTGGAGAAATCGCCGATACCGACACTCAGGATCGCCCCGAGAATCATCATCCACGCGCCACCGCTGACCGTGCCGGCATAGCTGTACCAGAATACCTGGGCGGTCGGCGTGCTGCTTGGCAGGTAGCGCGAGTAGTCGGCGACGTAAGGCGCGTAGGACAGTTGCCAGGTCACGGCGATGCTCACCGCGACCAGGAACTTCGACAACGAGAAGCCCGTTGGCAGCCATTGTTCGGCCGGGATCGGCAACTGCAAGGCGAGCACCGTGGCCGCCACGAACACCACCAGCGACAGAATCGACAGCAGCTTCTGCAAGCGGTGAATCAACCGATAGCCATAGAGCGCGACGACGAAGCACAACGCGCCGATCAGGTAGATATTGCCGGACATCGGCAGCGGGCTGACGGACTCCAGTGCCTGGGCCGCGAGCAAGGTGTTGCTGACGAAGAAGCCCAAGTAGATCAGCATCACGAACAGCAGCGGCAACACCGCCCCCAACACGCCGAATTGCGCCCGGCTCTGGATCATTTGCGGAATGCCCAGCTTCGGTCCCTGGGCCGAGTGGGAGGCCATGAAAATCGCCCCCAGCAACGAGCCGATGATGATCGCCAACGCACTCCAGAACAGGTTGAGCCCCATCACCACCGGCAACACGCCGGAGGCGATGGTGGTGATGTTCATGTTGGCGCCGAACCAGATATAGAACAGCGAACCCGGCTTGCCGTGGCGTTCGGTCTCGGGGATGAAATCGATGCTTCTTTTTTCAACTTGCATGGCGATCACTCCTGAGTCCGGACGAGACGGGATTGCAGACGGGCGATGGTGCTTTGCAGCTCATGGGGCTGGTGGGCAAACAGGTCCGGACGCTCGGGGATCAGGCTGATGTAATCGCGGTGTTCCAGGTCGCGCTGGCACTCGGTCGTGGTGAGGATTTCCAGTGCGTAGACCCAGTTGGCCATGATCAGCAGGGCCGAGTAATGCCCGGCCTCGGTGGTCGTGGTGCAGGCATCGCTGACCAGGCGCACGCGATAACCCAGGGCGAAGGCATCGAACACGCTGGTGAGCACGCAGACGTCGGTCAGCACGCCGCAGACGATCAGCGTGTCGACCTCCATTGCCTTGAGTCGGGCGTCGAGGTCGGTGCGGTGAAAGGCACTGTAACGGCCCTTGTCGATGATCAATTCACCGGGCTGCGGCGTCAGCGACTCGATGATTTCCACTTGCCGGGTGCCGGCGCGGTAACTGCCGGGGCCACCGTCGGCGGCCAGAGGTTCGCCTCGGGGCAGGTCACTGCCGTCGGCCTGATTGACGTGGCGGGTATAGATGACAGGCATCCGCTGACGGCGGACGGTATCGAGCAGGGCGGCGGTATGGGCGACCACCCTGTCGAAGTTTTCCAGGACGAAGCCGTCCTCCTGCTGCATGTCGATGATCAACAGCGCGTTGTTATTGTTCATTGGGCAAACCTGATCAAAGGCGAAACACGATGCACCGCACGCGCCATGCAATGGCGAGACGCGGGGTGCGTGATTGGCTGTTCGGGTGGGCTCAGTGAACTATTTGCCAGAAGCCGTTCTGCTTGGCCGAAACGCTGGCGCGCAGGCGCTTGAAATGCAGGTGCGAAGCGGTCCATTCACCGCGCAGGTAAGCCCGCGCGGCGCCGGAGGGAAGGGCGAGTGGTGGGAGACGACCAGTCATCATTGGAATCGACCCCTGTAGGAGCGAGCTTGCTCGCGAAAAACTCTGGACAACGCGGTCATTCAGATGGCGCGCGTTATCGTTAGCGTCCATCGCGAGCAGGCTCGCTCCCACAGTTGAGGTGTGCTGCAGCAGGACGGCGCAATCAGCGGAACGCTGGCACCACATGCTTGATGAACAGTTCCAGGGATTTTTTCTTTTCCGCGTGGGGCAGGCTGTTATCGCACCAGAAGCTGAATTCGTCGACCCCCAGTTCCTGGTAGTACTTGATGCGCGGAATGATTTCTTCCGGGGTGCCGATCATGGCGGTCTTGTGCAGGCTTTCCAGCTCGAACTCAGGGCGACCGGCGAATTTCTCTTCCGGGCTCGGCGCGAGGAAACCGTTGACCGGGGTGGTCTTGTTGCCGAACCAGGCATCAAAGGTGCGGTAGAACTTCGAGATCGCCTTGGCCCCGACTTCCCAGCCCTGTGGATCGTCAGCGGTGTGCACGTGGGTGTGACGCAGCACCATCAATTGCGGGCGCGGCACGCCAGGATTGTTGTCCAGCGCGGCCTGGAATTTGTTCTTCAGGTCGAGGACTTCTTCGTCGCCTTTCATCAGCGGCGTGACCATGACGTTGCAGCCGTTGGCCACGGCGAAGTTGTGCGAGTCCGGGTCGCGGGCGGCGATCCACATCGGCGGGTTCGGCTGCTGGATCGGCTTGGGCACGCTGGTGGAGGTCGGGAACTTCCAGATGTCGCCGTCGTGGGCGTAGTCGCCGTTCCACAGTGCGCGCACCACCGGAACCATTTCCCGCAGCGCCTGGCCACCGGAGGATGCCGGCATGCCGCCGGCCATGCGGTCGAACTCGATCTGGTAGGCACCACGGGCCAGACCGACTTCCATGCGCCCGTTGCTGATCACGTCGAGCAACGCGCATTCACCGGCCACCCGCAGCGGATGCCAGAACGGCGCGATGATGGTGCCGGCACCGAGGTGAATGGTGGTGGTCTTGCCCGCCAGATAAGCCAGCAACGGCATCGGGCTTGGCGAGATGGTGTATTCCATGGAGTGGTGTTCGCCGATCCATACGGTGCTGAAACCACCGGCCTCGGCCATCAGCGTCAGCTCGGTCAGGTCTTCGAACAACTGGCGGTGGCTGACGCTTTCGTCCCAACGTTCCATGTGTACGAACAGGGAAAACTTCATGACGCTTACCTCGGATCTATTGTTATTGGCCCGTCGGCGCAGGGCATTGATGATTGTTGGTATACCATAATACTGGATAGCTGCAGCCGAAATGTCAAATCAGGCCAGAACGGGCAGGGCGCCCATCTTGCCGTGGCAATACACAAGTGGCCCGCTGCTCTGTTGGGGCACGATCAGGTTCTTCACCGCGCCGACCATGATCGCGTGATCACCGCCTTCATATTCGCGCCACAACTCACATTCGATGACCGCCGTGGCGTTGGCCAGAATCGGGTTGCCCAGTTCGCTCAACGTCCACTCGATCCCCTGGGCCTTGTCCTTGCCTTTGCGCGCGAAAGCATAGGCTTCGTTTTGCTGGCCGCCGGAAAGCACGTGGATGGCAAATCGTTTGTTCTTGATCAGGACCGGGTAGGAATCGGAACTGTAGTTGGGGCAGAACAGCACCAGGGCCGGGTCCATCGACAGCGAGCTGAAGGCGCTGGCGGTCAGGCCGACGATTTGCCCGTCGTCATCCAGGGTGGTGATCACGGTCACTCCGGACGGGAACGAACCCATGACTTGTTTGTAGATGGCGGCATCGATCATTGGACGGTCCTCGGGTGGTGTGACGCGTTTTTTATGTGCTTGTAGGTCTGATGGTATACCGTAATACATCTATTGCAAGGTCTTTTTAGGTGAACCGATAAACGTAAGGCTTTCGTCGGAAACCCAATGATTACGGGGCTTTCGGCTAGCCAGTGCTGGCGTGATTCGGGCAGGATGCCGGCTCAGATGCTTGTTCAAAGACCGGATCAGTCTTGTTTAAAGTTTGGAATACCATAATATGGTCGTCATCTGAGGGGCGGCCAGAGAGTCCCCCCGGTTTGGCTTCATACAAAGATAAGAACAGACAAACTCGAGTTCATGCACATGTCCCAGATGTCCCGGCAAGATCCGTTGATCGAGAACCACACGGTCGACTACGTTCCACTCGCAGAGCGCCACGGGAAGGCCCGCGATCTTTTCACCTTGTGGTTCAGCACCAACATCGCGCCACTGCCCATCGTCACCGGCGCGATGGTGGTCCAGGTGTTCCACCTCAACCTGTTCTGGGGCCTGCTGGCGATTGCCCTCGGGCACATGGTCGGCGGCGTGGTGATTGCGCTGGCGTCGGCCCAGGGGCCGTGCATGGGCATTCCACAGATGGTGCAGAGTCGTGGCCAGTTCGGCCGCTACGGCGCTCTGCTGATCGTGTTCTTCGCGGCGTTGATCTACATCGGTTTCTTCATTTCCAACATCGTGCTGGCAGGCAAATCGATTGTCGGCATTGCGCCGTCGGTTCCGGTGCCGGCCAGCATTCTCATCGGTGCCCTCAGCGCCACCGCCATCGGCGTGATTGGCTACCGCTTCATCCATACCCTGAACCGCATCGGCACCTGGGTGATGGGTAGCGCGTTGCTCGCTGGCTTTCTCTATATCTTCGCCCATGATCTGCCGGCGGACTTCTTCACCCGCGGCGGATTCAACCTGTCCGGCTGGCTGGCCACGGTGTCGCTGGGCATCATCTGGCAGATCAGCTTCTCACCCTACGTGTCTGACTACTCGCGCTACCTGCCGGCGGATATCGGTATCACCCGTCCGTTCTTCGCCACTTACCTGGGGGCGACCCTGGGCACGATCCTGTCGTTCACTTTCGGCGCCGTGGCGGTACTGGCAACCCCGGAAGGCACTGAGGCGATGGCGGCGGTCAAGCAGTCCACCGGTTGGCTGGGGCCGATCCTGATGGTGCTGTTCCTGCTCAACATCATCAGCCACAACGCCTTGAATCTGTATGGCGCGGTGCTGTCGATCATCACTTCGATCCAGACCTTCGCCAGCCAGTGGACGCCGAGCATCAAGGTGCGCGTGGTGTTGTCGGGCATCGTACTGGCCGGTTGCTGCGTGGTGGCGCTGGGCGCTTCGGCGAACTTCATTTCGCAGTTCATCGGCCTGATTCTCGCGCTGTTGCTGGTGTTGGTGCCGTGGGCCTCGATCAACCTGATCGACTTTTACCTGATCAAGCGTCGTCGCTATGACATCGCTTCGATCTTCCGCGCTGACGGCGGCATCTACGGTCGCTTCAATCTGCACGCGATCATTGCCTACTTCATCGGCATCATCGTGCAGCTGCCATTCGCCAATACGTCGCTGTATGTCGGACCGTACGCCAATCTGGTGGACGGCGCGGACCTGTCATGGCTGGTGGGGCTGGTGGTGACGTGTCCGTTGTATTACTGCCTCGCTACGCGAAGCCAGGTGCAGGAAAGCCGTTCGGTGAAGTTCGGCTACACCGACTGATCTATTGGAATGCCGCACTTTGTAGGAGCGAGCCCTGCTCGCGAAAGACTCAAGTACGGCGCGTTTAACCGGTAAGCACGCGTTATCGTTGACGTCCATCGCGAGCAGGGCTCGCTCCTACATAAGTGTCAGCACATCGACCACTCAGGCATCCTTGAACGCATTCAGGCCGCGTTGTACCGCCGGCCTGGCTTCGACCGAGTCGAACCAGCGCGATAGTTGCGGAAGCTCTTTCCATTCCAGTCGATCACGGAACGCTGTGGCGATGGTGAACGCCGAAATGTCGGCCATGGAGAACTGCGCTCCGGCCATGAACCCGGCAGTCAAAAAACTTTCCGCGTAGGTGAGTTGCTCGATCACCCGCAGATCGATGATCGCCGCCGCCTTGTCCTGCCCCGCCTGGTGCAGAAAAAACGCGGCATGGCTGGGGGCGATGACATCGGTCACGAAAAAGAAATAGCGGTCAATCACCCGGATACGCTCAGGTCCGGCCTGCGCCGGCGCCAGTCGTCCCGGCGCCTTGGCATCGGCGTACTGGATGATGGCGTTGGACTGATTGATGACCAGCGCCGGCGTGGTCCCGTGGTCGATCAGGGTCGGGACTTTCCCGGCCGGGTTCAGCGCCAGGAAGGCCGGGCCACGGTGTTCCTGCGCATACAGGTCGAGCCTGCGTGCCGTGTAGGCGATGCCGGATTCTTCCAGGGCAATTGCGGCCCGCAGACTGTTGCCGGTGTTCGCGCCGTACAGTTCGATTTGATCGTTCATGGGTCATTGCTCTTGTCGGGACACAGGCAGCCACCGAACACTGCCAATCATGTCAGTATGATGAAAATCCGCCGCACTGATATTCAAAAAACAGTGACCGTCCATACCCCAGCGCGACAAGCCTTATCCCTCCACGAAAACTACTTTCACTGCGTTTGATAATAGCCTCTCGAAATGTTTTAAGCGTTTCACAAGCCATTCAGTCAACCCTCACCTCGAACTTCCGATGCGCATGTCACTCATCGGGTCCTGACTGGCGGTGAAACCTTCAAATAACGATAAGCGGTTCACCCAGGAGGATCTTTATGCCTTCGTGGTGGACTTGAAAACCCAACGGTTTGTCGCTCACGGCTTTTCGTCCCGGTTGATCGGCACCGACTTCAAGTCACTGCGTTCAGTCGACGACAAGCCTATTGGCGAGGACATCCACAAGCAAATGAGCGCCCATGAAAAAGGGGAAATTGCTTACCTGTGGCGCAACCCCATCACTGGGCAGAACGAATACAAGAGGACTTTTTTGCAGCGGGTGAGCGGTTACGTCGTGGCGGTAGGCTGCCATGCGATCAAGTAATCCGACAGGGACCAACAGCAACCACCGCAAGGAGTGTGAGATCGGTGTTTTCTGCTGGCGCAACAAGCGTTCGCGACCGGTCTGCGCGATGGGCGTCCGCATCGGCGGCTAGCCGAATTGGACGGCACCGAACATTTGAATGAGTTCTACGTGCGGGAAGTACTATCAAGTGATCCGCCAAATCCAATGATTGCCTTGGTTTCCAGGTATTCCTCCAAGCCGTAGACACCATACTCACGACCATTACCAGAACGTTTGTAACCACCGAATGGAGCCATTGGATTCCAGGCGGGGTAATTCAGATGCACTTGCCCCGCGCGGATACGAGAGGCAACTGCACGTGCAAGATCAAGGTTCTGAGACTGAACATGGGCGCCCAGGCCGTATACCGTATCGTTCGCGATAAGGACCGCCTCATCGATCGTCTCATACGGAATGATGCACAGCACCGGCCCGAAAATTTCTTCTTGGGCGATCCGCATTGCGGCATCTACGTCGGAGAATACTGTCGGTCGAGTGTAGAAGCCCTTCTCATAACCCGGTACACGTCCTGGTCCGCCGCAAACGAGTTTTGCGCCCTCACTCAGACCAGCTTCGATCATGGCTTGCACACGATTGAACTGGGCCTCGTTGGCAATGGGACCGAGCACCGTAGCTTCCGATTGCGGATCACCCACGATGATCGCATTGGCGGTTTCGGCTGCCAGCGATTCAACCTCCGCCAGCCGGTCCTTAGGTACGATCATTCGTGTCGGGGCGCTGCACGATTGTCCGACGTTGCGCAACGCTGACATCACGCCCAGTGGGACGGCTTTGGCGAAGTCGGCGTCGGGAAGCAGAATGTTCGGGGATTTTCCTCCAAGTTCTTGTGTAACCCGCTTCACCGTATGGGCGGCCGCCTGTGCGACCAGCGCGCCCGCGCGGTTGGAGCCGGTAATCGAAATCATATCGATATCAGGGTGCGCAGCCATCGCTGCGCCGACCTCGGATCCACTTCCGTTCACGAGGTTGAAGACGCCTGGTGGAAGGCCTGCGTCATGGACCAGTTGTGCAAAAAGAAGGGCGCTCAGAGGCGACAGTTCGCTTGGTTTGAGGACCACAGTGCATCCGGCAGCAATAGCAGGGGCGACTTTCGCGGTGATTTGATAAAGCGGCCAGTTCCACGGAGTGATGAGACCGCAGACGCCTATGGGTTCGCGTTCAATCGCGGTTCCACCTTCAACCGTCTGGAAACGATAAGTGGACAGCAGATCGCGGGCGACCCGAACGTGTTCGGCCGCGAGAGGCACTTGCATTGCCCGGGCGGAACCGATGGCAGCGCCCATTTCGAGAGAGAGGGCCTGCGCGAGCACTTCTTTTCGCTCAAGGATGAGCTCATGGATCTTTCCAAGGACAAGCGCGCGTGACTCTGCGCAGGTAGCAGACCAACCAGGAAACGCTGCGCGCGCAGCAGCTACTGCCCGATCAACATCCGCGGCGGAGCCTTGCGCGACCTGCGCAACGACCTCTTCAGTTGCCGGATTGACCACCGGCAAACTTGCCGGGATTGCCGGGGAAGACCAACAGCCATTGATATAAAATTTCTGAGCCGTTTGCGGATCAATGCTGTAGCTATTCGAAGATTGTATTGTCATCCAACTGGCTCCCTAGAGCGGTAACAGGCACTGCAAGCAGCAGAGGGCGGTCTGGCTCGCGACCTTGCAAGGTCGCTGAAACAAAGATCAAGCCGAACGTGGAAATCACCAGAACATCGCCGTGGCGACCAGGACATCGCTATGCCGGGTCTTCTCAATAAGCTAGCAAAGCGTGCCAGATAAAATGTGCTGTTCTTCAGGTTTGCAAGGGAGAATCTGCCGTATCTGTCAGGCTGACTTTGTATGAGAACAAGTTGAACCGATTTCGTTAGTAAACCTTCTGATAGACCGCTCAGTGAGACCATTCCTGGTCAGTGCGTTCGTAGGCACATCGGTGGCGGTGATGGGTCATATAGATAGGCAGGTGGGGGCGTGGTGATGCATCGTGCGATGCGCCGCCTTTGTAGAGCTGTCGCGACGCGTACAGATGTTGTTTTGACCGGTATGTCACGGCTATCGCTAATAGAAGCAAGGTTGTCCCAGCGCGCATTGACGCTTGATTGGCCCCGCCTCACCTCGCAGCACAATCAGCGGGCGCGCCTCAGAAAATGCCCTCGTTCTCCTTCCGTCAGCCATAAATACTGCCGCACATTGCATTGTGCGTGGCTTGCCAGCGCACCATAAAAGCCCGCAAAGGCGTAGAAACAGGGGGTGGAGCGCCCGAGTCTGGAGCGTCCCGCAAAGTCTGCTGAGCAAGCCCTGCAAAACGGTGGTTTGTACCAAGCAGCCTATACTTTTAACAGTTTATGCATGGTCTCTTGGTGTTGTAATAAATCCGTGATGCAGCGTTGCACCGATGCTTCCAGAGCGGAGTAACTGCTTGCCCCGTCATGACCTCAACAATCATTAAGGACCGCACTCATGAGCTTTCTTCGACCCAAGTTTATTACCTTTGACTGCTATGGCACGTTGACCAACTTTCAAATGGGAAACATGACGCGCGAACTGTTCGCCGATCGTGTCCCTTTTGAGCAAATGGATCAGTTCGTCAAGGACTTCTCCGCCTATCGTCTGGATCAGGTGATGGGTGACTGGCGGCCGTATGATGAGATCATCAAGACCGCCCTGGCGCGCGTCTGCAAGCGTTGGGGTGTCGAGTACCGGGGTGAAGGCCAACTCTACTACGACGCCGTACCGACTTGGGGGCCACATGCCGACGTACCGGCCGGCCTGGCAAAAATCGCCGACAAGATTCCCTTGGTGATTTTCTCCAACGCGATGGACGAGCAGATCATGTCCAACGTCGACAAGCTCGGCGCTCCCTTCCATAAAGTCTTCACCGCCCAACAAGCCCAGGCCTACAAGCCGCGCCTGGCCGCCTTCGAGTTCATGCTCGATAACCTCGGCTGCGGGCCTGAGGACGTTCTGCATGTGTCCTCGAGCTTCCGTTACGACCTGATGCCGGCCAACGACATGAAGATCAAGAACAAAGCCTTCGTTGCTCGTGGTCATGAACAGCCGGCGAATGCCGTTTATGGCTACCACCAGATCCCGGATATCGGCGCATTGCCCGGGTTGGTCGGTCTCTAAGTCTCAAGGCACTCTTCAAGGCAAAAGGGGTTAGACATGGGCAGTGAGTCCTATTGGCTCGATACCGCACCGCAATTCACCGGTGCACAGCTCGGCGCATTGCCCGGGCAGGTCGATGTGGCCATCGTCGGTGGTGGTCTCACTGGCCTGGCCGCGGCCCGAGCCCTGGCCTTGAAGGGGGCCAGTGTGGTGGTGCTGGAAGGAGGGCGGGTGATTGGCGAGGCTTCGGGGCGCAATGGTGGCCACTGCAGCACCGGCGTTGCCCAAGACTACGCGGCACTCAGCGCCAGCCTCGGCGCTGATAAGGCGCGTGCTTATTACCAAGCCTATGAAAGCGCCGTACAGAGCGTCGTTTCATTGGTGGAGCAGGAGCAGATTGCCTGCGACCTACAGCGCAATGGCAAGCTGAAGCTGGCCGCCAAACCGATGCATTACGAAGGTTTGGCGCGCACCTGCGAATTGATTCGGCGGGAGGTCGACGCCGAGGTCGAGTTGCTCTCTCCAGAAGAAGCCCGTGCTGAAGCCAACTCGGCCCAGTTCCATGGAGGCATGCTGCAGCGCAACGGCGTGCAGATGCACGTTGGGCGCTTCGGTGTCGGGTTGGCCGAGGCGGCAGCACGTCACGGCGCATTGATCTTTCAGGGCGTGTCAGTGACGGATTGGAAGGCCAGTGCCGGCGGCTATCAGGTCAATACCACCAAGGGCTCGCTACACGCCACGCAGATTCTGCTGGCCACAGGCACGTGCCAGCAGGGCGGATTGGGCTGGTATCGGCGGCGGATCGTGCCGGTGGGCAGTTTCGTGATCGCCACCGAGGTGCTACCGCAGGCCCTGATCGACAGCTTGCTACCGGCACGGCGTTCCTATGTCACCAGCCGCATGATCGGTAACTACTTCCGCCTGACACCGGACAACCGCTTGCTGTTTGGCGGTCGTGCCCGGTTTGCCATGTCCGACAGCATTTCCGACGCCAAGAGCGGCAAGGTATTGCAGGCGGCGATGGTCCAGATGTTTCCGCAACTGGCTAGCGTGAAGATCGATTACTGCTGGGGTGGCCTGGTGGATATGACCTCCGATCGGTTACCCCGCGCCGGGCAGCATGGAGGGGTTTATTACTCCATGGGTTACAGCGGTCATGGGGTGCAAATGTCGGTGCACATGGGGCAGGTCATGGCTGAGGTAATGGCCGGTAAGGTCGAGGCCAATCCGTGGCGCGAACTCGATTGGCCAGCCATTCCCGGGCATTTCGGAAAACCCTGGTTCCTGCCTCTGGTGGGGGCGTATTACCGCCTGCAGGACTACCTGCACTGAGTTCATGGTGTTGCTTTACGTTTCAACCACGCTGCGCTTAATCAGCAGCACTTGAGCCTGATCATTGACGAAAGGTAGGACTGACATGACTGACAAAAAAAATAATATCGACTCCCAGCTGATCACCGGTGAAGAAAGTCTGCGCGTTTTCGAAGGGCTCAATCGCGGCATGTCACGCCGCAATGCATTGCAGATGCTGGGGTTGGCCGGGGTGGCTGTCGCGGGCGCCAGTAGTCTGTTCGGCGCCGCTGGCAAGCTGTTTGCCGATGATGAGGCTGCAAGCCCTGGCAAAGGCAAGCCCGGCGGTCGTATCCGCGTCTCAGGCTCGTCCAGTTCCACCGCCGACACCCTGGATCCGGCCAAAGGTTCAGGCTCCACCGACTACGTGCGCCATTACATGTTCTACAACGGTCTGACGCGTTTCGACAGCCATATGGTGCCGCAACTGGAGTTGGCCGAGCGTATCGAAACCACTGACGCCACGCTCTGGGTGATCAGCCTGCGCAAGGAAGTGACCTTCCACAACGGCAAGGCGCTGACCGCCGCCGACGTGGTGTTTTCGCTGTTGCGGCACAAGGATCCACTCACCGGTTCCAAGGTCCTGCCGCTGGCGTCGCAGTTCGCCGAGGTCAAGGCCGTCGGTACCCACGAAGTGCAGATACAATTGAGCGGCCCGAATGCTGAATTGCCGTCGGTTCTTGCCGTCTCTCACATGTTGATCGTTCCCGAGGGTACGAGCGATTTCAGCCAGGGCATCGGTACCGGTCCGTTCAAGGCCAAGGAGTTCCAGCCCGGGGTGCGTTCGATTGCTGTGCGCAATACCAATTACTGGAAACCCGGCTTGCCCTATCTGGACGAGATCGAATTTATCTCAATTGCCGATGAGTCGTCACGGATCAACGCCCTGTTGTCGGGCGACGTGCACATCGTCAACGAGGTTAACCCGCGCTCAACGGTTCGCATCAAGGCCAGCCCCAAGCATCGGGTCGTGGACTCGCCGTCGGGTAACTACACTGACCTGATCATCCGTCAAGACCAGATGCCGGGCCAAAGCCCGGAGTTCACCCAGGCCATGAAATACTTGATGGACCGCGAGCAAATCAAGTCGGCGATATTCCGTGGCTACGCCCGGGTTGGCAACGATCACCCGATCGCACCGGGTGCGCGCTTCTTTAACGCCGACCTGCCACAACGTGCCTACGATCCGGAAAAAGCCAAGTTCCTGCTCAAAAAGGCCGGCATGGAAAGCATCACGATGCCGCTGATGTGCTCGCCGGCCGCGACCGGTTCGGTGGACATCGCCGTGCTGTTGCAGCAGTCAGCCAAAGAGGCTGGACTCAAGCTCGACGTCAACCGTCTGCCGAGCGATGGCTACTGGTCCAATCACTGGGCGAAGCACCCGCTGAGCTTCGGCAACATCAACCCGCGCCCCAATGCCGACATGCTTTTCTCGCAGTTCTTCCAGTCGACAGCACCCTGGAATGAATCCGGCTGGAAAAACGAACAGTTCGACCAGCTGTTGGTACAAGCCCGAGGTGAAACCGACGAGGCCAAGCGCGGCAAGATGTACGCAGATATGCAAACCCTGGTGCATGAGCACAGCGGTATCGGCGTGCCAGTGTTCATCAGCAACATCGATGCCGCCGATCAGCGAGTCAAGGGCTACGGCACCAACCCTCTAGGCGGTTTCATGGGGTACATGTTTGCCGAGCAGGTCTGGCTGGACGCTTGATGAAAGTCGGGTTTTTGCTGCAGCTACATTGCATGAGGATAGGGTGATGAATAGCAACACACTGTGGTTGATCGGCCGGCGCTTGGGCACGGCGATCGTGACCTTGTTGATTGTGTCCATGGTGGTGTTCGCCATCACGGCGGTGCTGCCGGGAGACGCGGCACAACAGTCTCTGGGGCAATTCGCCACGCCCGAGCAGGTGGCAGCCTTGCGCCTGAAAATGGGGCTGGATCAGCCCGGTGTGTTGCGTTACCTGCACTGGTTGATGAGCCTGCTTGGCGGTGACATGGGGCAGTCGGTATCCAACGCCATGCCGGTCCGCGACTTGATGGCCGGGCGTCTGCCCAACACCCTGATGCTGGCGGCCGCCACGGCGCTGGTATCAGTGCCGGTGGCGTTGATTCTGGGCATCGGTTCGGCCATGGGCCGGGGCGGGCGCATCGACAGTGTCCTCAGCTTTTTTACCTTGACCATGGTGGCGGTGCCAGAGTTTCTGGTTGCGACCCTGGCGGTGCTGATTTTCGCGGTGAACCTGGGTTGGTTGTCGGCGTTGTCCTACGCCAGTGACATCACGTCACCCTGGCAATTCATGCGCACTTACGCCTTACCGGTGATGACGCTGTGCTGCGTGATTGTCGCGCAAATGGCACGCATGACCCGGGCGGCGGTGATCGATCAGCTCGACAGCCCTTACGTGGAAATGGCCCGGCTCAAAGGTGTGAGCAAGATCCGGATCGTTCTACGCCATGCCTTGCCCAACGCCATCGGGCCCATCGCCAATGCCATCGCCTTGAGCCTGTCTTACCTGTTGGGCGGGGTGGTGATCGTTGAAACGATCTTCAACTACCCCGGCATCGCCAGCCTGATGGTCGATGCCGTGACCAACCGCGACATGGCCCTGGTTCAAGCCTGCACCATGTTGTTTTGTACGGCGTATTTGACGTTGGTGCTGATTGCCGACCTGTGCGCGATTCTTTCCAATCCGAGGCTGAGAAATCAATGAACAATCTCATTGTGAAATCGCCGGCTACTACCAAATTGGCGCAGGGCAAGGTTTCCCACGGATCGTCCTGGCTCGGCCTGATCGGCGCTGCGATGTGTGTGATCTGGTTGCTGGTGGCCATCTTCGGCCCATGGCTGGCACCGCATCCGGTGGGGGAAGTGGTCTCTGATAATGTCTTCGACAACCTGAGCGCTGCTTACCCGTTCGGCACCGATTACCTGGGTCGCGACATGCTCAGCAGGATCCTCGTCGGCGCACGATTCACCGTCGGCCTGGCCTTGGTGGCGGCGGTGTTGGCCAGCGGTCTGGGGACCAGCTTCGCGTTGCTGTCGGTGGTGTCGCCGAAGTGGCTGGATGAGTTGATCAGTCGCTTGATGGACGCCTTCATTTCGATCCCCAGCAAGATGCTGGCGTTGATCATGGTCTCGGCCTTCGGCTCCTCGGTCACCTTGCTGATCTGCACGGCGGTATTGAGCTTCACCCCGGGTGCATTCCGCATCGCCCGCAGCATGGCGGTGAACATCGAAGCGCTGGAATATGTGCAAGTGGCCCGTACTCGCGGCGAGCGTCGGCTGTACATCGCCTGCGTGGAAATCCTGCCGAACATGCTCAACCCGGTGCTGACGGACCTGGGCTTGCGCTTTGGCTTCATCGTGCTGCTGCTCAGTGGCATGAGTTTCCTGGGGCTGGGTGTGCAACCGCCGGATGCCGATCTCGGGTCGCTGGTGCGCGAAAACATCGGTGGTCTCAACCAAGGGGCACCGGCCATCGTGATTCCGGCGTTGGCCATCGGCACCCTGACCATCGGTGTGAATCTGTTTATCGACCGACTGTCGTCGCGACGTAGTCGACGTTCGGGAGGTCATTGAAATGAGTGAGTTAATTAAGGTTCAGGACCTGCGAGTGGTCGCCTGTGGCGAGCTTGGTGAGGTGGAAATCGTCAAGGGCGTAAGCTTCTCCCTGCAGAAAGGCGAAGTGCTGGCGCTGATCGGTGAGTCCGGCTCCGGCAAGACCACTATCGCCCTGGCGTTACTCGGTTATGCCCGACGCGGTTGTCGGTTGGCGGGCGGGGTGGTGCAGATCGGCGAACACGACATGCTGGCGTTGAGCGAAGGCGAGCTGCAAGGCTTGCGCGGCAACCGTGTGTCGTACATCGCCCAGAGCGCCGCCGCGGCGTTCAATCCGGCGAAAAGGCTCATCGACCAAGTCGTGGAGGGTGCGTTGATTCATGGTCTGGGCAGCAGGGCTGTGCTTGAGGCCAAGGCCATCGAGTTGTTCCGCGACCTGGCCCTGCCAGACCCCGATCACATTGGCCAGCGTTACCCTCATCAGGTTTCCGGCGGGCAACTGCAACGGGTGATGGCGGCCATGGCGCTGATCAGCGATCCATTGCTGGTGGTACTCGACGAACCGACGACGGCACTTGATGTGACCACCCAAATTGATGTACTGCGGGCGTTCAAACGGGTGGTCCGTGAACGTGGCGCGACGGCAGTCTACGTGTCCCACGACCTGGCGGTAGTGGCGCAGATGGCCGATCAGATCGTGGTGCTCAATGGCGGCGAGATCTTCGAACAGAGCGCCACGGCACCCTTGCTCAAAGGCCCGACCCACGAATACACCCGCAGCTTGTTGGCGGCAGCACGGCCGGACACCACTATCCGTCCACCCTGCGGTGTTGCTGAAGACACTCCTTTGCTGACCATCCAGGGTCTGACCGCCGGTTACGGCAACAAGAACGCGCATGGCATGCCATCGATCCTCGTATTGGAGGATATTGATCTGACCGTGCGTAGGGGCCAGGCGATTGGCGTCATTGGTGAGTCAGGTTCTGGCAAGTCGACTTTGGCACGGGTGGTGGCCGGGTTGTTGGAGCCGGCGCTCGGGGGACTGACCTTCGATGGCCAGCCCTTGGGTGGCAGCCTGTCGTCGCGCACCGATGAGCAGTTCCGACGCATTCAAATGGTCTTTCAGAATGCCGACACCGCACTCAACCCGATGCACAGCGTCAGCACGATTCTGAGTCGCCCGCTGAAGATGTATTTCGGCCTCAAGGGTGCGGCATTGCGCGAGCGTATCGGTGAGTTGCTGGATCTCGTTCGTTTGCCGCGCACGATGGCTGAACGTCGTCCGAACGAACTGTCCGGCGGGCAAAAACAACGGGTCAATCTGGCCCGGGCCCTGGCCGCCAAGCCGGATCTGATTCTCTGCGACGAGGTGACCTCGGCACTGGATACCGTGGTCGGTGCAGCGATTCTCGAACTGTTGCGCGACCTGCGTCAGCAACTGGGCGTGTCCTATCTGTTCATCAGCCATGACATCTCCACCGTGCGAGCGCTGTGCGACGACATCGTGGTGATGTACAGCGGCCACAAGATCCAGGCCGGCAGTCGCCAGTCGTACGCCCAGGCACCGTTCCACCCCTACACCGACTTGTTGATCCATTCGGTGCCGGAGTTGCGTCAGGGCTGGCTGGAAAGCTGTGGAACAACGACCTGCGGCACGCTGCCGCCCATTGGTGCAAAAGCCAATGTGCCGGGGCTGTGCACGTTCCTCAATCGCTGCCCGGTGCGGGTCGACGGCCTGTGCAATTGTGTCCCGCCGGACCGTCGGATGATCGTTGGCGGCAGTGAAGTCCTTTGCCATCACGACAGTGCCGAGCTGCTGAAAACTCAGCAGGATTCCAACAGCATGACCGTGGGAGCCTATGCATGAACGGGCGTTTCGTAAGGCTGGCCGAACAGGGCCGGCCCATCATCAAACTTCAGGTAGACGGCAAACCTATCGAGGCGCTGCAGGGCGATACGCTGATGGTCGCGTTGCTGACTCAGGGTTCGGCCTTGCGCCAATCGGAGTTCGATTCTGGCCGCCGCGCCGGTTTCTGCTTGATGGGCGCGTGTCAGGACTGCTGGGTCTGGACCCGCAGCGGCGAACGTCTACGCGCCTGTTCCAATGAGGTCCGTGAAGGGCTGGATATTGTCACCACACAACCGGAGGCGATATGGCCACTGCGCGGCTGAACCCTCATCGAGTCGTAATCGTCGGCGCCGGGCCGGCCGGTACACGTTGCGCCGAAACCCTGGTCGCCGCTGGATTCAAGCCCATCCTGATCGATGAAAATCGCCGGGATGGCGGGCAGATCTACCGGCGCCAACCCGAAGGGTTTACCCGGGATTACGCCACGCTGTATGGCACCGAAGCCGCCAAGGCCAACGACCTGCACCAGAGCTTCGACCGTTTGCGCGGGCAGATTGATTATCGTCCGGACACACTGGTGTGGAACCTGACGCCGGGGCAACTGTGCTGTGTCAGCCAGGGCAAGCACTCGACGGTGGATTACGACGCGCTGATCCTCTGCACCGGCGCCACCGACCGTTTGATGCCGATTGAAGGCTGGCAGTTAGCGGGCACGTATAGCCTGGGCGGTGCGCAGATCGCCCTGAAATCTCAGGCTGTGTCCATCGGCCACAGCGTGGTGTTCATGGGCAGCGGGCCGTTGCTGTATCTGGTTGCCAGTCAGTATGTGAAGGCGGGAGCCAAGGTCGCGGCAGTGCTCGACACTTCGCCGTTGAGCAAACGGATCCTTGCCATGCCGAAACTGCTGGCGCGCCCGGGGTTGCTGTTCACCGGGATGAAACTGTTGGCGCAGCTTTACCGGGCGAAGATCCCGGTGCACCTGGGCATTTCACCGCTTCAAGTGCTAGGCGATGCGGCCAGCGGTGTCAGTGGCGTACGCGTGCGCACGGCGCGCGGTGAGACCTTGACGGTGGATTGCGATGCCGTGGCCCTCGGTTATCACCTGCGTCCGGAAACTCAATTGGCCGACCTGGCCGGTTGCCGTATGCGCTTCGATGAAGCGTCGAGCCAATGGTGGCTGGCCACGGATGAAGACGGCCGGACCTCGGTCAGCGGCGTGTATGCCGCCGGTGACGGCTCGAAGATTCGCGGTGCCGATGCGGCCGAACACGCCGGGAGGCTGGTGGCCATGGCGCTGCTGGAGGATCAGCAGCAACCGATGAACGTCGGGTTGCGCGACGAACAACGGCACGCGCTGGCGGTGATGGATGAATTTCGCCTCGGCCTGGCGCAGGCGTTTCCCTGGCCCTCCGCCCAGRCCAAAGCGCTGCCGGACGAGGCGATCGTCTGCCGCTGCGAAATGATCACGGCCGGCGAGTTGCGTCGGACCGTCAGTGAGAAGGGGGCCTGTGAAGTCAATCGGGCCAAGGCCTTCAGCCGGGTCGGCATGGGCCGCTGCCAGGGCCGTTATTGCTCCCAGGCCGGGGCAGAGGTGATTGCCGCCGCCGCGGGCGTCAGCGTGCAACAGGTTGGCCGACAACGGGGTCAAGCGCCGGTCAAACCCCTTTCGATACTCACCGAGGAGGTGTCGCCATGACGGTACAGAAAGCCGATGTCGTGATTGTTGGCGGCGGCCTGATGGGCTCAGCGGCGGCGTTTTTCCTGCGCCTGCGCGGGCAGTCGGTGATCTTGCTGGAGCGCGACCAGATCGGTCAGTACGCCAGCGGCGTGAATTTCGGCAACGTGCGACGTCAAGGGCGATACCTCGGGCAGCTGGAACTGGCCAATCGTTCCTGGGCGTTATGGAAGCGTCTGCCAGAACTGATTGACGATGACCTGGAATTCATCGCCAGTGGGCATATGCGGGTGTGTTACCGCGAAGACGAGATCGCCGAGCTGCAAGCCTACGCAGACGCCCCTGAGGCAGAGCAGCTGGACCTGAAGATCTTTAGTGGCGACGAATTACATAAGCGCTTTCCGTTTCTCGGCCCGGATGTGAAAGGCGGCTCCTATGCCCCCCACGATGGGCACGCCAACCCGCGTCTGGCGGCCCCGGCGTTTGCCCGCGCGGCACGACGCCTCGGTGCGCAGATCGAAGAGCGCACGGAAGTGGCCGAGGTGCAAAAGGTCGGCGGCGAGTTCAGTATCAGCACCACCGACGGTCGTCAGTTCAGCGCCGCCCAGCTGTTGATCACCGCTGGCGCCTGGGGCCAAAAACTCTCGGCGCAATTCGGCGAACCGGTGCCGCTGGAAACCCATGGTCCGCAAATGGCCGTGACCGAGCCAGTGCCTTACGCCTTGCCGACAGTCATCGGTGTCTATACCAGGATTCCCGAGGAAGTGATTTATTTCCGCCAAATACCCCGTGGAAATATCATCATCGGTGGCGGCTATCGCAGCGAGCCGGACATGCTCAACCGCCGGGCCTATGTCGAGCCGCGCAGCATTCTCAATCAATTCGATCAGATGCGTCGCCTGCTGCCGGGTGTCGGCAACCTGAACATCATTCGGGTCTGGAGTGGTATCGAAGGTTACCTGCCTGATTCACTGCCCGTAATGGGGCCGAGCGGCACCGTTGATGGTTTGTTCTATGCGTTCGGTTTCAGCGGTCATGGCTTCCAGCTCGGCCCGGGCGTGGGCGACGTGATGGCGGAACTGATCAGCACCGGCAGCACCAGCACTTCGATTTTGCCGTTCTCCATCAACCGGTTCGCTTCTTCAGTCGAGCAACGGAGCAAGGCCTCATGAAGCCTCGTGTACTGGAGATTCTTAAACACCTGATGGCCTTTGAAAGCGTTTCTGCGGAATCGAACATGGCCTTGATTGAGTACGTGCGCGATCTGCTGCTGAGCAAGGGCATCGAGTCGCTGATCGTCAAGGACACCAGCGGTAAAAAGGCCAACCTGTTCGCCAGTACTGGTCCGCGGGAGGTGCCGGGGATTCTGCTGTCCGGCCATACCGACGTGGTGCCGGCAGCGGGGCAGGCCTGGACCTTTCCAGCGTTTCAGGCGACCGTGCAGGACGGTCGGATCTATGGCCGTGGCAGTTGCGATATGAAGGGCTTTGTCGCGTTGGCTATCGACGCCATGCTCGATGCCGCCGATCATCCGTTGAGTCGGCCATTGCAACTGGCGCTGTCCCACGACGAAGAAATCGGCTGCGTGGGTGTTCGACGCTTACTGGATGTATTGCATCTGGCGCCGGTGCGGCCGTTTCTGTGCGTGATCGGTGAGCCGACCAACATGCAGTTCGTGCTCGGGCACAAGGGCAAGGGTTCTTACCGCACTTACTGTCGCGGTCTGGAAGCGCATTCCTCGCTGGCGCCGCGTTCGGTCAATGCGATTCATGTGGCCTGCGATTTCATCGCGGCACTGCGTCAGAGCCAGCAGCAACTGCAAGAGCAGGGCGCCCAGGATGCCGACTATGACGTGCCCTACAGCACCGTGCATGTCGGGCAGATTGTCGGCGGCAAGGCGCTGAATATCGTGCCGAACCTGTGCACCCTGGATTTCGAAGTGCGTAACTTGCCAGCGGACGACCTGGATCAGTTCCTGGAACAGATGCGCGAGCGTGCCGAACTGATCGTTCGCGAAGCCAAAAAGCTGTCCAGCGTGGCGGATATCGAGATCGAAACCCTGAACGTCTATCCGGGCCTCGATACCCACCCGAGCGTTGAAGCGGTGCGTTTTCTGAAAAACTTTGCCGCGCCGGACACCGGCACTGCCAAAGTTTCATTCGGCACCGAGGGCGGGTTGTTCAAACAACGCCTGGATGTGCCGGTTGTGGTCTGTGGCCCGGGCTCGATAGAACAGGCGCACAAGCCTGACGAGTTCATCGAGATCAGCCAGATGGAAGCCGGCGAGCACTTTCTGCAAGGGTTGTTGGGCTCGATGCGGCTCTAGTGTCCCGCTTGCTGACACCGAACATTGATCGGTGTACATATCCGTTTTTGCGGTCATGGCCGCTGGCGGTTTCGCTTTTACAGCGAGTCACTTTCGAAAAGCGCGAAAGTAACCAAAGCGCTTCTGCCCCTTTCGTTCGGTGCCTCGCCTAGGCTCGGCATGCCCTCGCTCCGGTCCTGCTCCGTGGGCCCGCCGCGATCGGCCATCCATGGCCGTGCGCGGCTAACCCGGCATCCATGCCGGGTTGCCCACTGCGCAGAACCTCCACTCGGCCTCACGAGGGGGCGGTGCGTCAAGATCAAAAGCTGCAGGCGAGCTAACGCTCGGCCTGTTGCGTGGTGAAAAGCAGAGCGGATATGTCTGAATTTTTGTGGGAGCTGGCTTGCCTGCGATGGCGACCTGTCAGCCGGCCCATCTTCCCCGAATGTACCCAGTCCAAGTGTGGGAGCGAGCCTGCTCGCGAAGCTGTTGATCTTGCCGTTGCTGTTGCTGTTGCTGTTGCTGTTGCTGTTGCTGTTGCTGTTGCTGTTGCTGTTGCTGTTGCTGTTGCTGTTGCTGTTGCTGTTGCTGTTGCTGTTGCTGTTGCTGTTGCTGTTGCTGTTGCTGTTGCTGTTGCCGTTGCCGTTGCCGTTGCCGTTGCTGTTGCTGTTGCTGTTGCTGTTGCCGTTGCCGTTGCCGTTGCCGTTGCCGTGGCTTTGGCTTTTGATCTTGATCTTGATCTGCCGCCCCTTTCCCAGAGGCCGAACGCAGGCGTTGCGTAGGGGGCACCGCGGCAAGGATGCCGCGGTAGCCGCCCCCGGCCCAGAGTGTGTCAAAACGCCAAAGCCAACCCTTGCTATGATTGCCCCGGATTTCATCGCAAGGGCTGCCCATGAAACGCTTCATTCAAGGTGAACACCGAGGTCAAAGGACCCTGCTCCCCGAGAGCCTGGACGATTACGTCAGCGACACTAATCCGGTGCGCGTTGTCGATGTCTTCGTGGATGAACTCGACCTGATCACCTTGGGTTTTGAAAGCGCTGTCCCTGCTGAAACTGGCCGACCGGC